>JBIKPR010000036.1:0-26495 GCA_044357345.1 Bacteroidia bacterium | reverse complement strand
CAGGTGAACTCCACATAGGTGCTCCAGTATTTTACAGTTCTGAACGAGACTACACCCCTCAATACCGTGTGTTTTTTGATTATGCTGACCAATCGAGTATGCTTTTGAGGTTTGAAGTGTCAGAGAAAATAATAACCTATTCGAATTTGGTGCCTTCTAATCCTGAAAAAACTGGTAAGAGAGAATATTATATTCCAGATGGTAGAATTGATTTCTATGAACTTAAAAAGAAAGGGAAATGGATTCGCTATGAGGGTTTACAAGAATTTGATTTACCAGGTAATATTTAATTGAGCAATCCAAAATTAATTTGTAAAATTGTATCATGCGTTTTATCTCTGTAATATTTGTGTTAATTTGGATTTTTAATTTTTCCGGAACAAATGATTACAGCTTTAAAATTGCAAAAGTAAAATACAAAGGCGGCGGCGATTGGTATGCAAATAAAACAGCTTTGCCCAATTTATCGAAATTTTGCAACTCTAATATTAAGACAAATATAAATCCAGAAGATGCCATTGTTGAAGTCGGCTCACCAGAATTGTTTAATTATCCTTGCTTATATTTGACAGGACATGGCAATATTTTATTCAGTGATGCCGAAGCGCTGAATCTTAAAAAGTACTTAATGGCTGGTGGCTTCTTGCATATTGATGACAATTATGGATTGAAACCATTTATAATTCCTCAAATGAAAAAGGTATTCCCTGATCTCGATTTTGTTGAATTGCCATTTACCCACCCAATTTACCATCAAGCATTCAATTTCAATAAAGGTTTACCCAAAATTCACCAACACGATGGCAAACCTGCTCAAGGTTTTGGTTTAATATACCAAGGCCGTTTGGTTTGTTTTTTCACCTATGAATGCGATTTGGGTAATGGATGGGAAGATCAAAGTATTTACAATGATCCCGAAGAGAAAAGACTTGAAGCATTGAAAATGGGCGCCAATATTGTAAAATACGCTTTCAACCGTTAAGACCAATTGTAAATGAAAAGTGTAGTTGTTATTTACAATCCTTTTTCTGGTAGAAAGAAAACAAAAAATCTTCCGCAAATCGTCAAGCAAAATTTAGATCCAAATAAATATGATATTCATATTTGGCCTACTGAAAAAGCAGATGATGTTTTATTGCTAACTGAAAAAGCGATTAGGCTGAAAGCTGATATTGTATTGGCTGCAGGTGGGGATGGAACCATCAATCAAATTGCGTCAAGACTCGTAAATACAGGAATTATTTTAGGGATTATTCCACTAGGTTCTGGTAATGGATTTGCTCGACATTTTAAAATTCCAATGAACACGGTAAATGCTATTAAGCAATTGCCAAATTATAAAGTTAAAGAAGTAGATACGGTTTGGGTCAATAACCACTGCATGGTCAATATTGCTGGGGTTGGATTTGATGCCCATATTAGTACCGCTTTTGCCAACAACACAAAACGGGGTTTGCAAGGATACGTAAAAACAATCATTCGCCATTTGAATTACAAAAGCCGTTTTTACGAATTATATAAAAATGAGCAAAAGGTATGGGAAGGAAATGCATTTATGATAGGTGTGGCCAATGCGACCCAATGGGGCAATAATGTTGTTTTACATCCGGGGGCTAAGCCAGACGATGGTTTATTTAATGTGCTCGTTTTGAAAAAATTCACCCCCATGGATTTTATCTTAATATTTAAGAATTTATTAGAGGCTCGTCTGCATACCAATAAAAACATGGAAGTCTTTGCTGGAACTGATTTTACAATTAGACGTTTGGAAGATGGACCGGTGCACGTTGATGGAGAGCCATTGTGGCTTGGTAAAGAAATAAATATTAATATTGAACCTTTGAGTTTAAAGATTTTTAGTCATGAGTAAAAAAGTTAAAAGACAGGATGATGGCATGGTTTACAGCACCGAACAAGGATTTAGTTTCGGTGAAGAATTAGATGACTCAATAACTTTAGAACCGAAATTTCAAAAGTTAGTGATTCGACTTGAAACCAAACAAAGGGGTGGCAAAAAGGCGACCTTAATAAAAGGTTTTGTTGGAAAATTAGAAGATCTTGAAAAACTTGCCAAACAATTAAAAAACCATTGTGGAACTGGTGGGTCAATCATAGAAGGCGAAATTTTAATTCAAGGAGATATGGTTCAAAAGGTAAAAGGATTTCTTGTAAGCGCTGGTTATAAAACAAATAATATCTAATCACACTATTGTATTGAGTGTCAATAAAAGTATATTTTTCACATTTGCATCCAAAGTAAGTGTTTCAGCACTCAGCTTAATAATGGTGGTGCTAATATCAAGAAACCTGGGCGCTGAGGGTAGGGGCCATTTAAGTTTGTTTGTCTCCAGCATAGCCTTGGTTCAGTTGTTTGCGGATTTTGGTAATAGTTCAGCCATAATAAATTTATCGTATAAAATAAATCAACGAAAACTTTGGTTGTCTTCATTAATTTGGATTGCCAGAATCTCTTTGTTGAGTTTTATTGTTTTGCTTTTTCTTCCCCAAGTTCCATATTATTACTTAATTCCGTTTGCAGCTTTTTTGTTTTCAGCAATCAACTTAAATCAAATGTTGTTGATGGGCAATCAAGAAGTAAAGAAACGGAATTTTAGTCTCTTTATTCAACCATTTTTTTTATTAATCTTATTTATAGGATTATACTTTTATGGCAATTTTGGTCTAAATTCTTATCCATTGGCTATGCTAATAGCCTTGGTGGTTTCCTTTGCTGTTTCTTTTGTTTTGTTAAAAAAATACATTCGCAACATTGGAGAGCCATTTGTTTTTGAACCGTTAATTTTAAAACAAGGAATCTGGGTTCAAGGCGCACAGGCAATTCAGTTTTTTAACTACAGGTTGAATTTCTTTCTGATTGCATTTTTAATCAACGATGCTGCACTTGGTTTATACAGCAATGCAATTGTAATATGTGAATCAATTTGGATACTTGGCCACAGTATTGGTCAAATTCAACATATGAAAATTTTAAATACCAAAGATTTACGCGAACAAGTGAAATTTACAACACGATTGGTTTATATAAACATCTTTGGAACTTTGGCCATTTGCTCGATTTTGGCAATGATTCCCAATTGTTTTTGGATTATGCTTTTTTCGAGTGACTTTTCACAAATGAGTGAATTGTTTATGTATTTGTTTCCCGGTGTTTTGGCTTTTTCTGTTAGCAATATTTACAACCATTATTTTCATGCAAAATCAGACTTCAAACGAATTTTTAAATACAATTTAATGGGATTGTTGGGAGGCCTCTTAATGGCCTTGGTATTAATACCACAATATGGGGTGATAGGGGCTTGTTTGTCTTGGAGTTTTGGTCTTGTTGTCTCAATGGTATTCTACCTTTTTGGCTTTAAAAAAATTATCTCAAATATCTTTGAAAAGAATTAAGTTTGCATTTATGTTTTTTCGACGTACGGTATTGTTTTTTCTTTTTAGTTCATTTGTTCTTGGTTATTCCCAAAATGGAGGTATAAAAGGATATGTTAAGGATTTGAAATCAGGCAATGAAATTGACAATGCAAATATTCAATTGGCTGGAACGGATTATGGTTCTTACAGTAACCAAGATGGTTATTTCATTATCAACGATGTTAAGCCAGGGAAGTATAAATTAATTGCGGGTCTGAATGGTTATGAGGCTGATACTGTAAATGTTGAAATTCTTCCTTCTAAAGTCATAGTCATAAATTTCTATCTCGATCAAATGATTTTTACGATTAAAGGCGGGAAAGTAGTTGACCAAAAGAAAAGAAAAAAGGAAGACATTGATATTGGAACTACAAAAATAAAGCCTTCACAGATTTCAAAAATACCCACAATTGGTGGAACCCCAGATTTGGTGCAATATTTACAGATTTTACCGGGTGTTGTTTTTAGTGGCGACCAAGGTGGACAATTGTATATTAGGGGTGGAAGTCCTGTAATGAATAAAGTAATGATTGATGGAATGACCATTTACAATCCTTTTCACTCTATTGGGTTGTTTTCTGTTTTTGATGTTGACTTAATGAAATCTGCAGATGTTTACAGCGCTGGTTTTGGAGTCCAATACGGTGGAAGAGTTTCAGCGATTGTCGACGTTAAAACTAGAGATGGCAATAGAAATAGACTTGCAGGGAATTTTGCAGTTAGCCCATTTTTGGGAAAATTATCATTGGAAGGCCCTTTGAAAAAGTTTGTACCAGGCAGAGGAAGCAGCAATTTCGTTTTGTCAATTAAAAATTCATATTTGGACAGAAGTTCAAAAGTGTTTTACCAATATGCAGATCCTTCCAAATTGCCATATAACTTTAACGATGTGTATGGCAAGGTAACTTTTAATTCTGCCAATGGCAGTAATATGAAGCTGTTTGGATTTAATTTCAAAGACAATGTAAACTTTCCTGGGTCTACATCTTATGAATGGAATCAAACAGGATTGGGTACTCATTTTACCCTAATTCCAGAAGGCAACCAATCAAAAATAAATGGTTTTATTACGTATTCAGATTATTCAATTTCTCAAAATGAGATAGACAACAAACCGCGTTCAAGTTCAATAAGTGGATTAAACATGGGGGTTAATATCAACTCACTTAACCGCAAAGATGAGATTAAGTATGGTTTTGAAATTAATGCCTTTAGCACTGATTTTACTTTGTTTAACTCAAACAATAGAAAAATCACACAACAAGAATTCACAACTGAATTGTGTGGTTTTGGATTGTATAAATTTGTTCGCTACAGATGGGCACTTGAGGCTGGAATGCGCATGCAGTATTATGCTTCATTGGGCAATGCATCATTAGAACCAAGGATAAATGGAAAATACAACATCACTAAAAAGCTAACCTTTAAGGGCTCTTTAGGTAAATATTCCCAAAACTTACTTTCCGCTTTTAGCGATCGAGACGTGGTGAATTTGTTTTACGGTTTCTTGTCTGGACCAGACGATTTGCAAAAAACATTTGATGGCAAGGCGGTGAATTCGAGACTTCAAAAAGCTTGGCACAGTGTGGCTGGATTTGATTACGACATTAGCAAATACAGCGAAATTGGCTTAGAAGGATTTTACAAGAATTTTTCACAAATCACCAATATTAACAGAGAAAAATTGTTTGATGATGATGGCGATTACTCGGTTCAACCTGAAAGGTTAAAGAAAGATTTTACCGTTGAACGCGGAAACGCTTATGGCGCTGATATTCGTTATAAATTTGACAACACCAAAAAGTTGTATATATGGGCTGTGTATTCATTAACCTATGTGAACAGATTTGATGGAATAAATACTTACAGTCCACACTGGGATAGAAGACACAACATAAACTTGGTTATTGATTATGTGTTTGACAAGAAAAATAGATTGTCTGCCAATGCCCGTTGGAACTTCGGTTCTGGATTTCCATTTACCCAAACCAAAGGCTTTTACGAGAAATTCGATTTCCAAGGTGGCCCAAGCACCGATTATGTAAATGGCAATGGACAATTGGGCGTATTGTACAGCAATTTTAACCAAGGCAGATTGCCTGCTTACCACCGTTTGGATGCATCGATAAAGTATAATTTTAAAACAATAAAGAATTACAAGAGTTGGATTGTTTTCTCTGTTACAAACATCTACAACAGAAAAAATATTTTCTACTTTGACCGCGTGAATTACACTAGGGTTAACCAGTTGCCAATTTTACCATCAATTAGTTACAGCGCTGCTTTCTGATCTCGTAATTTTGTTTTATCATTGCATATAGCTAGTTAAAATAAATATGAGCCTAAGAATACACAATTTCGAAGAATATGAATTGGCTTATGCAAATAGCATTGCTAATCCTGAAGGTTTTTGGGGCGAAATCGCCAAAAATTTTCAATGGGAAAGGCCTTGGTCAAAAGTCTTAGATTGGGATTTTAAAGAACCAAGAGTTGAATGGTTTTTAGATGCAAAATTAAATATTACGTTTAATTGTCTAGATAGGCATATTGAAGACAATGGCCATCAAACCGCATTGATTTGGGAACCAAACGAACCTAAAGAAGCGACTGTAAAATATACTTATATTGAGTTGCTGGCTGAGGTAAGTATAATGGCCAATGTTCTTAAAGACATGGGGGTAAAGAAAGGCGATAGGGTTTGTTTGTATATGCCAATGGTTCCTGAATTGAGTTTTGCAGTTTTAGCTTGTGCTAGAATTGGCGCTATTCACAGCGTTATTTTTGCTGGTTTTAGTGCCAACAGTATTTCCGATAGAATTAATGACTGCCAGGCTGAATATGTAATAACCACGGATGCCCTTTCACGAGGAGCAAAGCAAATTCCTGTTAAGGCAGTGGTTGATGAAGCTTTAGTGGCGGTAGTGTGTGTTAAAAAAGTATTGGTTGTCAACCGATTGAATTGGCCTGTTCATATGATTGAAGGCAGAGATATTTGGTATCATGAAATAAAACAAATTGTAAGTGATATTTGTGAACCAGAAATGATGGATGCGCAAGATCCATTATTTATTTTGTATACCAGTGGAAGTACAGGAAAACCTAAAGGGGTTGTTCATGCTTGCGGTGGTTACATGGTGTATGCTGGATATACGTTCACAAATGTTTTTCAATATGAACCCAATGATGTGTTTTGGTGTACCGCAGATATTGGCTGGGTAACTGGTCACACCTACATTTTGTACGGACCTTTATTGAATGCTGCTACAACACTCATGTTTGAAGGTATTCCTACCTATCCTGATCCAGGAAGATTTTGGTCAATCATCGATAAGCACTCTGTTAATATTTTCTATACCGCTCCAACTGCAATTCGCAGTTTAATGGCCTCAGGGATAGATCATGTTTTGGCCTACGGATTATACAGTTTGAAAACCCTCGGAAGTGTTGGTGAGCCGATAAATGAAGAAGCATGGCATTGGTATCATACCCATGTTGGTAAAGGTAAATGTCCTGTGATAGACACCTGGTGGCAAACAGAAACGGGTGGGGTGATGATTTCTGCCTTGGCAGGAATTTCTCCTTTGAAACCTGCGCATGCAGGATTTCCGTTGCCAGGAATTCAGACGGTCTTGTTAAATGCTGATGGTGCTGAAATTGAAGGCAATGATGTTGAAGGATATTTGGCCATTAAATTTCCTTGGCCAGGGATGTTGCGCAGCACTTGGGGTGACCATGAACGTTGCAGAACAAATTATTTTGACACCTACAAAGGATATTATTTTACCGGAGATGGTGCAAAACGCACCAGTGATGGACAATACAGAATTGTTGGTAGAGTAGATGATGTTATCAATGTTAGCGGTCACCGTTTTGGAACAGCGGAAATCGAAAATGCCATCAACCAAAACAAACAAGTGGTAGAAAGTGCTGTTGTTGGATATCCCCACGACATCAAAGGTCAAGGCATCTATGCTTTTGTTATCCCAGCAAAAATGCCAGAAGATGTCAATGCGTTAAAAGATGAAATTATTGAAACCATTGTTGAGCAGATTGGACGTATTGCTAAGCCAGATAAAATTCAAATTGTATCAGGATTACCCAAAACCCGTTCCGGTAAAATAATGAGAAGGATATTGAGGAAAATTGCAGAAGGTGAAACCGAAAATCTTGGCGATACAAGCACGCTGTTGGATCCTTTGATTGTTGATGAAATAAAGAATGGGGCTATTAATTAAACAAGGGGTACTTAACGCTTGTAATTTACTTTATACATTTTAGATCTCATCGTCTATAAAAAAAGCACGCTTTGCTTTATGAATTGCTGAATATTCATTAGTTTCGCAGTGGATTTTAACCATGCAAGAGAACATATACCAACCACAAAATAAAGTTAGGATTGTAACCGCTGCTTCATTATTTGACGGACATGATGCCGCAATAAATGTAATGCGCAGAATCATTCAAGCAACAGGTTGTGAGGTGATACATCTTGGGCATGATAGAAGTGCAGAAGAAGTTGTAGACACAGCCATTCAAGAAGATGCAAATGCCATTGCAATGACCAGTTACCAAGGGGGTCACAATGAGTATTTTAAATATATGTACGATTTGCTTAAAGAAAAAGGAGCAGGACATATTAAAATATTTGGTGGTGGTGGTGGTACCATTTTACCAGAGGAAATTAAAGATCTTCAAGATTATGGCATCTGTAAATTATACCATCCAGATGACGGAAGGTCTATGGGCTTGCAGGGGATGATCAATGATTTGGTAAAGCAATCAGATTTTCCAACTGGCAAAGACTTGAATTTTGATATAGAAGGAATAAAGTCTAAGAATCCTGCAATTATTGCTCAAACCATTTCTTGTGCAGAGAATTATCCAGAAGACTTTGTCCAATACCGTGAAACACTTAAATCGCATATTCAATCTCAGAATTCATGTCCAGTACTTGGTATTACCGGTACCGGCGGAGCAGGAAAAAGCAGTTTGGTTGACGAGTTTGTTAGAAGATTTTTATTTGATTCTCCAGACAAAAATATTGCAATTGTTTCTGTTGATCCAAGCAAACGTAAAACAGGAGGCGCATTATTAGGCGATAGAATTCGTATGAACAGCATAAAAAACTCTAGAGTTTACATGCGTTCATTGGCAACACGTCAAAGCAATTTGGCCCTCAGCAAACACGTTGATGACGCAATATTGATTTTAAAAGCCGCAGGATACGATTTGATTATTTTGGAAACCAGTGGAATTGGTCAATCTGATACAGAAATTACCGAGCACAGCGATGTGGCTTTGTATGTAATGACCCCAGAATATGGTGCGGCTACTCAATTGGAGAAAATTGATATGTTGGATTTTGCTGATGTTATTGCCGTTAATAAGTTCGATAAAAAGGGAGCTGCAGATGCCGTGCGTGATGTTAAAAAGCAATTTCAAAGAAACCACAAACGTTTTGAAGAAGATCCTGATACAATGCCTGTTTATGGCACCATAGCTTCTCAGTTTAATGACCCTGGAATGAATACGCTTTACCGCAGTATGCTTGACTTAATTGACAGTAAAACAGGTTCTACATTCAAGTCTAATTTCCATGCAAGCGATGAAATGAGTGAAAAGATTTTTATCATTCCACCATCTAGAAATCGATACTTAAGTGAAATCAGTGAATCCATAAGAAAATACAATAAATGGGCAGATGACCAATCTGATCTTGCTCAACAATTATATCAATTAGATGGTACTAAGTCTATTTTGAATTCATCAAATAGCTAAACCTCTGTTTTAATATTTGGGTAAGCAAGAAAAATAAACTTATTTTGTTTTTCATCTATTATGAAAAACTTACTATGGTCCATTCTTGCAATTGCCTCATTCTTTGCGAGCGACCTTAAAGCGCAAACCATTCGTTACAAACAAACCGAATTGCTTAAAACTTTTGTTTCCGATTATTTAGGAAGCGATAGCAAATACCATTATTACAAAAGCGGTTACAACAACAGCTACGCCCGTTTAGAAATTTCAAATTTAAGCAACAGTAAAATCATTGATTACCCTTTGGATAAAGAGTTTGGTGCAGCTTCAGAAGTTTATTTCTTGAACAAAAATATTTATACCTTCTGTAAAACAACGGAGAAGAAGGAAGGCAGTAAAATAACAGACAATAAAATACAAATCTATAAAATTAATCCTGAGTCAGGTACAATTGATAAGTCGATAAAATTTAATCATTCCGATACATCTGGCTACTTTAAGTTCGTTGTTGATACTGTTCAAAACAGAATATTTTTAAAGAAATCGGGGGTTTACCATAAGAAATTAGATTCTATTTATGCCGTATACAATTTTGATTTGGAACCAAGCAATGAGCTGTTTTCAATGCCTGGTAAAATAAAACCTGATAATGCGTCAGATTTCGTCAAGTTGTTTAGAGATTTGGGTTTTAGTTTTAACATCACCATTTCAGGCGATTTATTTAATTCAAGACCCGAGAAATTTAAGGATTCATTAAGCACCAACCACTACAAGTTCTCTTTCGAAAGACGCAAAGACAAAGATATTTATTTCTTTACTTCAGTTATTCAGAATATTGTTATTTCCTCAAAAGATAAAGACAGCAAAGTGAAAAGTGTTGATTTTGAAATAGAGATTGAAAAAAATATTATCGATATCAATTACCGAGAAGATAAGAATGGTAATTTATTTGTTTTTGGAAAATACATACAAAAAGGCAAAAGCAGCAGCAGTTATGGAATGTTTTCTGCGGTTTATAACCAAAATTTAAATCAAAAAATTGCACTTAAATATTTCGATTTGGTGAACATACCTAATATTGCCGATGGCAATGTCCCAAACAGAAAATATGTTGGATTTGTTTTTAATGATTTGTTTGAATCTGATTATGAATTCTATTTCGATGAGCAAGATGTTTTCGTTTTTACCTATCAAAAAAAGTATTCAAATTTACAAGACCATGTTTATGTATTCAAAGTTGAATCGAATGGTGAGCTAATTGTCAATGTGGTTTATAACCAAATAAAAAATGACAAGAAATTGAACTTTTCTGAAAAGCATATGGCCTTAAAAGTTGGTAACAATATTCATATATTGTTTTATGAAAATGCTGAAAATATTGGCCAAGATGTTAATAGCATTGAAATGAATGAAACCACAATAGGAAAGAAAAATTGTGTTCTTGCATATACGACCTATAAAATATTGGAAGATGAATTTACTCAGAAAATTTTAATTGCAGATATTAAAACATTAGCCAATTTTCCACATTTAATTAATCCGGTTATTAATTTTAATCCTGAGACAAATCAATACACGGCTATTGTGAAAGGATTTTCTAAAAAGCATGAACTAGAAAGCTTGTTTGAATTTATATATGTCGATTAGTTTTGAATAAACAAATTTCAATTAAGAGGACTCCTAGTATTTAAAAGGTTAACTTTGCACAATGTCTTTTAGTAAGAATATATTAGAAACGATTGGTAATACGCCAATGGTTCAATTGAATTCAATTGTTTCAGAAATTCCTTGCCAAGTTTTGGCGAAAATAGAAAGCACCAATCCTGGTAACAGCATCAAAGACCGCATGGCCATTCGCATGATTGAAGATGCAGAAAAGTCAGGTGCACTTAAACCAGGAGGAACAATCATTGAAGGAACAAGCGGAAATACAGGTATGGGCTTGGCCATTGCTGCTGTCGTGAAAGGTTACAAATGTATATTTACAACCACAGACAAACAAAGCAAAGAAAAGGTTGATGCATTAAAAGCGTTTGGTGCAGAGGTGATCGTTTGCCCTACAGATGTTGATCCTGAAGACCCCCGTTCTTATTATTCAGTGTCTTCGCGTTTGGTGAGTGAAATACCCAACAGCTGGAAGCCAAACCAATATGACAACCTTAGCAATTGGGCGGCGCATTATGAAAGTACTGGTCCTGAAATTTGGGAACAAACTGAAGGTAAAATTACCCATTTGGTGGTTGGTGTTGGTACAGGTGGAACCATTACAGGTACAGGTAAATATTTAAAAGAAAAAAATCCCAACATTAAAGTCTTAGGAATTGATACCTATGGTTCGGTTTTTAAGAAATATAAGGAAACAGGTATTTTTGATAAGAATGAAATTTACCCATACATCACCGAAGGTATAGGTGAAGACTTCTTGCCAGCCAATGTAGACTTCAGTGTTATCAATCATTTTGAAAAAGTGACCGATAGAAATGCCGCTATTTACACGAGATTGTTGCCTAGAACGGAAGGCATATTTGCTGGAAACAGCGCAGGCTCTGCCATTGCGGGTATCTTGCAAATGAAAGCGATGTTCAAGCCAGGTGATGTGGTTGTTGTAATATTCCATGACCATGGTACCCGTTATCTTGGTAAAATGTACAACGAAGATTGGATGCGCGATAGAGGGTTTATTGAAACCAAGAAAGCCGCAACCGCAATTGACTTAATTCAGAAACACAAGAATTTAAAATTGCTCACTGTTTTGGGTTCTCAAAAAGTAAATGAAGCCTACCAATTGATGAAAAAATTTGACATTTCACAACTACCAGTTGTAAATGATAAAGCTGAATTTATTGGTTCATTAAATGATGTTGACTTATTTGAAGCATTAATTGACAATCCTTCTTTAATGCAAGCAAATATTGATGCTGTTATGCAAGCACCATTCCCAAGTGTTAAATCTGACACCAGCATAGAACAAGTCTCAAAATTAATAAACAAACAAAATCAAGCCGTAATAATGACTGATATGGGTGGCAACACACACATCATCACCAAATATGATGTCATTGACAGCGTTGGATAGTATTTGAAACATTGTCCCATAAAAAAAGAGGAATCAATAGAATTGATTCCTCTTTTTTGTTTTATTAGTAGAGTTAATCTCTAAATAGAACTTCTTCGTTGATTTTACGGTAGTAGATAATAGAGCCACCTTTAGTGACCATCACTAAAAAGCCACGGTCTAGACTTACTTTAAATTCCATTGGTACTTCAAATATTGTTACAGATTGCCATGATCTAAAGACGAAAAACGGACTGTACAAGTTGCTACCACTGATAGAATATTTTCCCTGATATCCTCTTTCTCTCCTCGCATAAGTTGAATCCTTCGCATAACCACAGCCTAGCATTTTTTTATCAAAGCTGAAATATTGAAGATTGTAAAACCAATAATCTGTAAATTTTCCACTGTTAGAGCGGTACATAAAGACTTTATCAGGGTATTTATTGCTCAACATCTGATTAAATACGCTGTCACGTCTATACATGACAATGATATTGGTATCTTGACTGCACATGGCGGCAATGGCCCAGGTGCCTTTAATGTTTTCAAGTTTTACTTGAGCCTTCAAAAAGCTGCAAGAAAGAACTAAGCTCAGTAAAAGAAATTTGAATTTCATGGCAATTAATTACCAACCCAAGATCCAAGCAAACATAAGTGGAGCAACAATCGTTGCATCACTTTCTACTATGAATTTAGGTGTGGTGATATCTAATTTACCCCAAGTGATTTTTTCGTTAGGAACTGCTCCAGAATAAGAACCATAACTGGTTGTTGAATCTGAAATTTGGCAGAAATAGCTCCAGAAAGGAACATCATGCCATTCCAAATCTTGGTACATCATTGGAACCACACAAATAGGGAAGTCACCAGCAATACCGCCACCAATTTGGAAAAATCCTACACCTTTTCCGCCACTGTTTGCTCTGTACCATTCGGTCAACCAAACCATATATTCAATACCACTTTTCATGGTCGATGCTTTTAATTCGTTCTTGATGATATAGCTAGCAAAAATATTTCCCATTGTAGAATCTTCCCATCCTGGAACAACGATTGGAATATTTTTCTCAGCAGCTGCAAGCATCCAACTGTTCTTTGGATCAATTTCATAGTATTGCTCAAGCACACCGCTTAGCAACATTTTGTACATGAATTCATGTGGGAAGTAGCGCTCACCTTTGTTGTCTGCATCTTTCCAAATTTCATGTATGTGTTTTTGCAATCTTCTAAATGCTTCCTCTTCTGGAATACAAGTGTCGGTGACACGGTTGTAATGGTTTTCCAATAAATCCCATTCATCTTGTGGGGTAAGTTCTCTGTAATTAGGAACTCTTTTGTAATGGCTGTGTGCCACCAAGTTCATAATGTCTTCTTCTAAGTTTGCACCAGTGCAACTGATGATGGCAATTTTATCTTGACGGATCATTTCAGCTAATGAAATGCCTAATTCGGCAGTACTCATTGCACCAGCTAAAGTTACCATCATTTTTCCACCTTCGTTTAAATGGGTTTCATAACCTTTTGCAGCATCCATAAGGGCAGCAGCATTAAAGTGTCTGTAGTGGTGTTCGATAAATTGAGATACGGGTCCTTTATTCATGACTATAATTAATGGCGCAAAAATAGGTCTATTAAATTGAAAAGTATAAAAATAAGTATGCGATATTTTTACATAAAAAAAGGTTTATTCCCTTTTCAGAAATGAACCTTTTTGATGATAATCTAATAAGAATTATTTAACCACAACCATTGCGATTTGGTAATAATTGTTAACAGATCCTATAAGTTTGAATTTTCTGTAATAGGTTTCTTCAAATATTTTTAAAGCGTAGTATTCACTATTTGGCACATTGAATTCATCAAATAATATGATGTCACCTTCTTTGAAAAATGGAGATAAGGTGCATAAACCAAACAAGGTAGAAGAGAATAAATCGGCATCAAAATGGATGATTTTTCTTTTGCCATTGTCAAGATTGTTCTCTTTTAAGAATGTTGGCAAGGTATCTTGAAACAAACCTTTGATAAAGCTTGCACGTTCATCTGTAATATCAGGAATATCGACTGCATTCATGCTCCCTTTTTTGAAATTCAAGCCCCAAGCTTCTGGCAATCCTTCGAACGTATCAAAGCCATAAAATTTGCTGTTTGGGTTGCTGTTGTTGTTTAACCACCATTTAAAAGATTGTCCTTTGTAAACACCCAACTCAATATAATCCACATCCAAATCAGATAATTGCATTTTTTGAGAGATGTTTTCATAAAGATTGTAACGTCTGTTATGGTCTCTTTTCCATGTAAAGAAGTCATTCATTATTGACTTGTCCTTTTGTTCAGCCACCCATTTGCTGATGTTTAATGTGTTTGCAAAAAGCAAGAGTGGTTTGCTTAAAAAAGAAAGATAAACGCCTGGTCTTAGCCAATAGATTATGCCTTTTAAGCTTACTTGAATAATTTTGAGAAATGACTTCATTTTTTGTAGGGATGCAAAACTAATGATTTAGATCCTAAAATCATTAACTGCTCATAACACTTCCACAATTAATATCAACGACTTGGCCTGTAATGGCTTTCTGACTTAATAAATAATAAACTAAATCCGCAATTTCTTCAGGTTCAGCCATTCTTCCCAGTGGAACACTTTTCATGGCCAAATTGTAAAATTCATCTGTACTTATGCCAAGCCCATTTGCAATTCCTTGCATTCCTTCCTTAGACATTGTGGTGTTAACCCAACCTGGACTGATGGCATTGACTAAAATATTATCCTCTGCTAATTCCATAGCCCAACTGCGCATTAATCCGAGCAAACCAGCTTTAGATGCACAATAGGCGGTGTAATTTTTAACCCCTAAACGCGCCAATACACTTGATGTTAGTAAAATATGTTTTTTTTCACCCTTTGAACTCTTTAATTGAGGTAAAAATGAATTCACAAAGTAATAGGTTCCTGATAAATTGGTGTCTATAATTTCATTCCAACGGTCGTCTTCTCCATAGTGGTTTTCCCCACCAACACCTGCATTGGCAATGATGCCGTCGATGTGTGCTCCATTTAATATATTTGATACTTCTTCACAGTTTTCCTTTAATCGAATGTCGGTTGTAACCACCAAATGGTTTCCAGGAGCAAGTAGTTTATGCGTTTCTTCAAGTTTTTCAGGGTTTCTACCCATAAGAATAATCCCTGCACCTTCTTCGGAAAGTTTAATTGCAATGGCTCTGCCAATGCCACTCCCTGCTCCGCTTATGATGTATCGATTGTTTTTCATAATCAAATAATGCTTGCAATATAAAAGAATATTTTAATCTTCATATTTCATATTTAAAATTATTCTATAAAATTTATCAATAAGACTATGTGTTGTTCAAATAAGAATGAATATTTTTGTGCCCGTGAAATATCAGCTAATATCGGTAGAAGGAAAGGACTTGTCAAAGGAGTTTGTAGATTTCCCCAAAAGGTTATATCAAGGAGATAAGAATTATATCATGCCTCTAGATGTTGACATTGAGCAGGTTTTTGACCCTGCTTTTAATAAAGCATTTGAAACCGGTGAATGCAAAAGATGGCTTCTTAATGACAAAGGGAATACAATTGGGCGCATTGCGGCATTCTATTCTAAGATAGAAACGAATGGTGTTTTAACAGGTGCTTGTGGTTTCTTTGAATGTATTGACGATTTTGATGCGGCAAAACAATTGTTTGATGTTGCAAAATTATGGTTAATAGAAAACCATTGTGAATATATGGATGGTCCGGTGAACTTTGGTGATAGAGATAGCTTCTGGGGTTTAATGGTTGAAGGTTTTGCAAGCCCAAGTTATAGAGAAAATTATAATTTACCATACTATCAAAATTTATTTGAAAAATATGGATTTACGCCAGAGATTGGTCAAACCACTTCTTTAATTGAAAAGGAGTCTTTTAATTTCGAAAGATTTAGCAAATTGGCCACAAGGGTAATGAACAACCCTGCCTATACATTCGATTATATCCACAAAGATAATTTAGAAAAATACGCCAAAGATTTTATTGAAATATACAACCAAGCGTGGGCCTTCCATGAAAACTTTGTTCCAATGACCATGGATAAAATTATGGTGAGAATGAAACAAATGAAGCCTATTCTTATAGAGGAGTTAAACGTTTTTGCTTACCATGATGGAAAACCCGTTGGATTTTACATCAATGTTTTGGATGTAAATCAAATCTTCAAACATGTCAACGGTAAGATGAATCTTTTAGGAAAGCTAAAGTTTTTATACTACAAAGGATTTGTAAAGCGTGTAAGAGGAATTGTTTTTGGGGTAATACCAACCCATCACAATCTAGGCGTTGAAGTGGCAATGATTATGCACTTTAGAGCTGCTCTAATCAAAGACCGTTACAACCAAAATGAATTGGCATGGGTGGGCGACTTTAACCCTAAGATGTTGAGCATGTTTGAGTCTATGGGCGCAAAACCGATTAAAAAACACATCACATACCGTTACAATTTCAATTAGAGCCAAGCATTTGAAAATACTTTTTATAGCCAATCGTTTTCCTTATCCACCATTTCGTGGTGATAAACTAAAGATATACAATCTTGCTAAACGCTTGTCTGAAAAGAACGAGATTCACCTTATTACTTTTACTGAGCAAAAATCAGATTTACAGTATCTAGATAAATTAAGTCCGATATTCAAAAGAATGGAAATTGTTCATTTGCCCAAATTGCAAAGTTTATTCAACTCAGCCATCGGACTCTTTCAAAAACTACCACTTCAAGTTCAATATTTTAAGTCGAATGAATTTTCTGTCCGTCTTAAGCAATTGCTATCGGAAGAAAAATATGATGCCATACATGTTCAACACATACGTATGGCACAATATGCTATTCCATACAAACAATATTTTAGAATCCTTGATTTGCCAGATGCTTTCTCACTTTATTGGCAAAGAAGAAAAGAAGTGCCGAGAAGTTTTTTGTCAAAATGGCTTGATAATATTGAGTCTAAAAGGGTAATAAACTATGAGAAGTATGTTCTAAATCAATTTGATTTGAATCTGGTTTGTTCGCGTGAAGACCAAGAATTCTTAATTCAAACGCATAAAGTAGATAACATAGAATTACTACCCAACGGGGTAGATACGCAACAGTTTAAGCCAGGCAAACACGACTATTCTCATAATGCAACGTTGCTTTTTACAGGGAATATGGATTATGACCCCAATGTTGATGCTGTATTGTATTTTGTAGATGAAATAATGCCTATCATATTAAAAGCTTTTCCAAATGTAAAGTTTCTTATTGCAGGCCAGCGGCCAATTGATAAAGTAAAGGCTATAGATAATGGAAAAAATATTTTTGTAACAGGTTTTATTCCAGACTTGTCGGAGACCTATAACAGTGCTAGTGTCGTTGTGGCTCCTTTGCGTTTTGGTGCCGGAACACAAAACAAAGTTTTAGAAGCCATGTCTATGGGTATTCCCGTTGTTTGTTCCAATATAGGATTCAAAGGTTTGGGAATCGATGATGGTCAAGGTGCCTTTATGAGATTGGGTGCATCTGATTTTGCCGATCAAGTAATTAAATTGCTGATGGATGAAAAATTAAGGGAACTGACAGGAAAAAAGGGAGTAGAAGTTATAGAAAAATCATTTACCTGGGAAACCATTTCGGAGCGTTTGGCTTCGTTTTTAAGCAGGGGAATTAAATAACCTGATTTATATTCTTTTTGTAAACAACCCTCACCCAAATAAACGCAATCAATATTAAAAATGCGCCCAAATACATTGGCGCTCCCGGTAGTTCAAGAATTGCGTTCTCGCCACTAAATGCCGCAAATAAATTATTCATAAGCAAAGGACCAATAATAGCGGTAATACTCATTATACTGGTCATGCCCCCTGACAATTCACCCTGTTCGTTTGCCGGAACTGAGCTGCTCATTTCACTCTGTAGTGCAGGACCGGCAATACCCCCTAGGCAATAAATGCTTGTGCAAGCAAACATCATCCACGATTGATTGGCCATAGCAAACAAAAGCATACCAATGCAATACAGTAAAAATCCCAATTGAATGGATTTTTGATTTCCCAGTTTCGGTACAATTATTCGAATCAAACCCCCTTGGACTATGGCGACCATTAAACCCACCATGCCTAAAGATAAACCAATCATTTTTTCATCCCAATGAAATTTGTATTTGGTATAATAGGGCCAATTGGATTGCACAGCATGTGAGGCTAAATACAGTAAAAATAGAGGCACCATTAATTGCAATACTTTTTTGTATTTTTTTAATTGCACAAGAGTTCCTATCGGATTTGATCTGCTCCAGTCAAACTTTCTGCGGTTTTCTTTTGATAAACTTTCAGGCAATAAGAAATAACATAAACCAGCATTTAAAAGTGAAAAAAATGCAGCAACGTAGAAAGGGGCACGCAAACTAATTTGGGCGGCTAAGCCACCTATAACTGGGCCGAGTATAAATCCCACACCAAAAGCGACACCAATTAATCCGAAGTTTTGCGCCCTTTTTTCAGGACTGCTGATATCAGCGATATAAGAACTTGCGGTGGTAAAACTAGCCCCACAAATTCCTGCAATGACTCTACCAAATAAAAGAACTGGAATGCTCCATGCAAATGCGTGAAAGATATAATCAAGTCCTAGTCCGAACAATGAGATCAAAATAATTGGTCTGCGGCCATATTGGTCGCTCAAATTCCCCATAATTGGAGCAAATAGAAATTGAGGGAAAGCAAAGGCAAAAACCATCCATGCACCAACACTTGAAGCTTCCGAAATGCTGTATCCACCAAGTTGTGATAACAAGTTTGGAATAATCGGTATAATTATTCCTATTCCTATTACGTCGATTAACAGCGTGATAAAAATTAAGGTAAGCGCATGTTTACCTGATTTAGTTTGGGTCATAATACTTAAAATGCGAATTTAAAGTACTCCAATTGTATTTCTAAATCTAAATTTCAATTTGTTTACACCCATTTGTTTGACACTTAAATGGATGGTAAAAAGCTGTGTTGAATTAATTCAAAAATTTTCAAATTAAATTGTATTTTTGCCCCCTAAATAAGAATATGGCGCAGTTTGAATTAATCATGCCTAAAATGGGCGAAAGTATAGCAGAAGCTACCATTACCAAATGGTTGAAGAACGAAGGTGATACCATCAAATTAGATGAAGCAGTTGTTGAAATTGCAACAGATAAGGTTGACTCAGAAGTTCCTTCAACAGGAGAGGGTGTTTTAATTAAGAAACTTTGGAATGAGGGTGATGTTGTACCTGTAGGTGCTGCAATTGCTTTAATTGGTTCTGATGCCTCTGCTGTAGCAAGCAATTCTGCTCCTGCACCTGTTGCGAAAACTGAAGTTAAAATTGAGAATGTAGTTCAAGCAGCTGCTGTTGCACAGCAATCAGTTGAAGCAGCAAGCAATATGGTTTCATTAGCAAATTCTGAAGAAGGAAGATTCTATTCTCCTTTGGTATTGAATATAGCAAGAACTGAAGGAATTGGTATGGCTGAGCTTGACCGTATCCCTGGTTCAGGTAAAGACAACCGTGTAACAAAAGCAGACATACTTAAATACGTTGAAGGTGGTCGATCTGCACAAAATGCCGTTTCAACTGCAAGCACACCTGCACCAGTTGCAGCTGTTCCTTTAAGTAAGCCAGCAGAATCCAAGCCGACGGCTTCTAAAGTGACGTTGATGCCGGGTGATGAAATTATTGAAATGGACCGTATGCGCAAGATTATTGCTGATCATATGGTGATGAGTGTAACAACCAGCCCACACGTTACATCTTTTGTTGAAGCAGATGTTACCAATTTGGTTCAATGGAGAGAGAAAATCAAATCGAAGTTTGAGAAAAAAGAAGGTGAAAAAATCACTTTCACTCCAATTTTTATTGAGGCTGTTGTAAAAGCCATCAAAGATTTTCCGATGATTAATATTTCATTGGATGGAACCAATATTGTAAAACGTAAAAACATCAATATTGGAATGGCTGCAGCTTTGCCATCAGGAAACTTAATTGTTCCAGTAATTAAAAATGCGGATACAAAAAACTTGCTTGGTTTGGTTAAAGATGTCAACGATTTAGCAAGAAGAGCAAGAGAAAACAAATTAACTCCAGATGAAATATCAGGAGGAACTTATACCATTACCAATGTTGGTACTTTTGGAAACGTAATGGGTACACCTATTATCAACCAACCACAAGTAGCTATTTTGGCCGTTGGTGCAATCCGCAAAAAACCAGCTGTTTTAGAAACTGAATACGGTGATGTAATTGCTATTAGACACATGATGTTCTTGAGCCATAGTTACGACCATAGGGTAGTAGACGGTGCTTTGGGTGGTGCTTTTGTAAGAAGGGTAGCCGATTACCTAGAGCAATGGGATGTGAATAGAGAGATCTAATCTTTCAGGTTTTAAGTAGATATTCTTTTAACCACAATTGCATTTTTTGATGCATTACATACTTTTGTTCTCGTTTTTGGGTTACATTACTATATTGTCAATTATACCAAAAGTGACCTTAATCACTCAATTTGTCATTTTAATATTTTAAATTTGAAGTGCAATATGTTTAAAATAAAAGTAAATTGGATTTCTCTATTTATGCTAAGTATGGTTTTTGTTGCTTGTGAACACCAACCTAAGGAAAAAATTGGAAACGGAAATACTGTTACGCCAATTGATTCTACAAATAATGGTACAAATTGTAGTCCTGATACGGTATATTTCGTAAATGAAATTTTACCCATGATTACTTCTAATTGTGCGCAAGCTGGTTGCCATGATAATATAACCCAAGCCGAAGGTATTGTTTTGAATTCTTATGCAAGCATTCGTAGCCAAGTTAAACCAGGTAAGGCTATAGACAGCAAGTTGTATAAAGAGATTATAAATGGAAATATGCCTCCTGCGGGTTCAATGACCCAAGATCAGATGGATAAAATTAAAAAGTGGATCAACCAAGGTGCAAAAAATAACTTTTGTAATTCAGGATGCGATACCACTTTGTTTACCTACTCTGGTTCAATCACAAAAATTATAAATACCAATTGTATCGCATGCCACCAATCAGGAACTGTGTTGTTGAATTCATATTCTTCTGTAAAAGCTTTGGTTGATAATGGTCGTTTATTGGGTGCAATTAAACACCAATCGGGCTACCAAGCAATGCCAAGTGTGTATACATATTTATCGGATTGTGATTTGAAAAAAATCACTAAATGGATTAATGCTGGGGCTTTAAATAATTAATCTTAAGATGAAAGGTTCTTTCTTGTTAACAATTGTCATAGTTGGAATTTCAATGAATTCATGCTATTACGACAAAGCGGATAAATTGTATCCAAGTTCAACTTGCGACACAGTCAAAATGAATTTCAATACCCACATTAAGCCAATTATGACCAATAATTGTTTGAATCAGGGCTGTCATACCTCAGCGAATCCAAATGGCTCAATTGTATTGCAAACCTATGCAGGAACTCAAGCAACTATTGCGGGTGATAAACTTATAAATGCACTGAAATATGTTAGCGGCGGAAGTAAAAACATGCCACCTATTGGTAAATTATCTGATTGTGACATCTCTAAAGTAGAGGCATGGATAAAACGTGGTGCCCCAGAAAATTAAAAAATAATATCTTATTCTAATGAAAAAAATTATAATCTGGCTTTTGGCCATTGGATTAATCTCCGGAATTGCGGTTTACTTTTTTGTGTTCTATTATGGAGCAAAGCACGAAGACCCTCTAAAATCAGCCCAAATGGTGTCTGTGGATGCCAAAGACCTTTTCGGACAATATGAATTGAATGAAGATAGTGCCAACAAATTGTATCTGGGAAAGGTTATCAAAGTGAGCGGCGATATTTCAGATATACAATACAACAACATGCGATATACGATTAGCTATGCAACCAATGGTATGATGGGAACTGTATTGTGTGAAATGGACACTCTTGAAAATCCTAAAGTTAAAACACTTATTATAGGTAGTAAGGTAATCATTGCCGGTTTTTGCAATGGCATCAATATGGACGTGTATTTAGACCGTTGTAAATTGGCAGAATAATTGTAATAATAAAAGTATAACCACATAAAAATATGAAAAAAATTGTTTTAATAACCGCTCTGTTAATAGGTTCTTTTGCTGCAAATGCACAATTGTATTTCACAAAAACAGGAACCATTAAATTTGATTCCCATACCACTTTGGAAGACATCAAAGCTGAAAACAGAAAAGTTGTAAGTATGCTTAATAGCACCACTGGTGCCTTGGAGTTTTCTCTTCTAATGAAAGGCTTTGACTTTACCAACCAACTAATGGAAGACCATTTCAACGAAAGCTATGCGGAAAGTGACAAATATCCGAAAGCTAGTTTTAAAGGAACTGTTACAGACATTACTAAAGTTGATTTTACCAAAGATGGTTCTTACAAAATAAACTACACGGGTAAATTAACCATTAAAAACGTTACCAAAGATGTAACAGGAACTGCTACCATCGTTGTTAAAGGCGGCAAGGTTACTGCCACATCTGCTCTGAAGGTTAAACCAAAAGATTATAACATTTCTATTCCAGCAACAGCAGGTGCAAAAATCGCAGAAGAAATTACGGTCGATATTATCATGGACTACACCAAAAAATGAGAAAAATTTTATTTGCAGTTTTAAGTTTATCCTTGGGAAATATTAATGCCCAAATTGATACATCTAAAAAATTAGAAACAGTTCCAACAGTTATATCAGATACACCTGGTTTTATTGCAGATACCAGCAGTATGTTGGATGGATTAATGGATATCGATTTAGGCCCTGATTTTGAAACCAACGTTTTCAAAGGTACTAGAGTTATTAATTCTCAAAGCACTGAAATGATTGGTAAACAAAACTTGGATTTTAGAATTTGCCACCGTTTTGGTGAAGTCAATCAAGGAGCCTACCAATTATGGGGACTTGATCAAGCATTTCAAAGAATGAGTTTCACTTACGGTATCTCTGATTTGTTAAACGTTGAAATTGGCAGAAGCAATGTAGGGAAAATTTATGATGGAAGCATCAAATGGAAAATAATGCGTCAAGCCAAAGGGGATAAGAAAAGACCAGTTAGCATTGCCTTGTATTCTAATATTGCTTTGCAAACCGAGAAGAACACCAATACCCAAATTGATCCATACTACTACACCCACAGATTGTATTATGCCCATCAGTTGCTCGTATCTAAGAAAGTAAATAAGAATTTTTCTTTTCAAATAATGCCAACCTTAGTGCACAGAAATTTAATTGATTCTCAAAAGTTCAAAAACGATGTGTTTAGCATTGGATTTGGTGGTAGAAATAAAATTACCAGAAAAACGGCTTTGACCTATGAGTACTTTTATGTGTTCCCAAACCAAATAAAATCAAGCTACCACAATTCATTGTCTATAGGTTTTGACATTGAAACTGGTGGACACGTTTTTCAATTACATTTCACCAATTCTAGATTTATGAATGAAAAAGGTTTTGTAGCAGAAAATACAGGCGATTGGTTGAAGGGAGGAGTGCATTTTGGATTTAACATTTCAAGAGTATTCTACATCGGTAGAGGTTAGTTTTTTACTTCAAAAATATTTAAAAAAGGCAGTATGGAAACATTCTGCCTTTTTTGTTTCTGTGTTCTAAAAAATACATTCGTATGGTCTTGTTTACAACTCGAATTTCTGCGTCTAATATCTGTTGTATCTTTGATAGGTTAATATAAATTCGTTTAAAATGAAACATTCTTTAAAAATATTTGCTGCGGCTTGCCTAATTGTGGCTTGTGTTCCGCAAAGGAAATTGGACGACTTACAAGCAAAATATGATGTTTGTCAAAAATCAAATTCAGAGTGCAGCACACAATTGTCAAGTGCTAATGCCAATTTGCTTAATTGCAATGACAACAATGCGGTTCTCAAAACTAGAATGTTGGGCTTACAAGCAGATTCATTAGAATGCTTTACTGCACTTGAAAGAACCAAGAAATTATATGAACAATCGGAAGAAACGGCTCAAAAAATAATTGAAAACAACCGTTATGAAAACGGCCGTTTGACAACCGATTTAAATGCAAAAAATGAAGCGCTGAAAAATAAAGAAAGAGAGCTGAATGAAAAAGAAGCTTCTTTGATGATGTCTCAAAATAAAAACCGCGATTTATCAGCCAGTCTTGCCACCGCTCAAAGCGATTTGAAAGTTAGAGAAAAAAGAGTTGCTGAACTAGAAGCCATATTGAAAGCGAAAGACAGTGCTGTTTTGGCACTTAAAGCAAGCATTCAGAAAGCTTTGTTAGGTTTTCAAAACCAAGGACTAACCGTTGAAGTACGCAATGGAAAAGTATATGTTAGTATGGAAGAGAAGCTTTTATTTAAATCTGGTAGTATCGCTGTAGACCCAAAAGGTGAACAAGCTTTATTGGCCTTAGCAAAGGCGTTAAACGCAAACAACGATGTAAGTATATTGGTTGAAGGTCATACCGACAATGTGCCAATGAAATCTTCTACCATTAAAGATAATCTAGACCTTAGTGTATTGCGTGCCACCTCTATTGCTCGTATACTAACTTCTGTTGGTGCTGTAGATCCTCGTCGCGTTACTTCTGCTGGTCGCGGTGAATCTTTCCCAATCGATCCGGCTAACACGCCAGAGGCTAGAGCAAAAAACAGAAGAACTGAAATTATTTTGACACCTAAATTAGATGAATTGTTGTCTATCTTAAGTTCTCAATAATCAATAAAATATAAATTAAAGGCAGGTTTTATCGAAAGGTAACTCCTGCTTTTTTATTCATATGCTGCAAATCAGTATCATTAGTATTGGTAAGACCAACGAAGCCTATGTTAAAGATGGGCTTGATAAATACTTGAAATTATTAGGGAAGTATGCCAAATTGGATTGGAAAGAATTGCCTGATGTTAAGAATGGCAATAAACTTCCACCCAATAAACTAAAAGAAGCAGAAGCTGAATTGCTTTTAACCCATATTCCTGATAAGTCGTTTGTATTCTTTTTGGATGAAATAGGGAAGACCTTTAATTCAGTAAAATTTGCAGAACACTTTCAAAAAAAGAGCACTGAATTTTCTAAAATCGTTTTCGTTATCGGAGGTTCATATGGACTCGATGAGCGCATCAAACAAAAAGGGGAGGCCATTTCCTTGTCTGCCATGACCTTTAACCACCAGATGGTACGCGTTATATTAGCAGAACAACTCTTCCGTTGTTTTACCATTATCCATGGCACCGGTTACCACCATTGATAAATTAGCGTTTAACAAGATATCCATTGCGAAAAACCATTCGCTCTTCGATTTTCTAGACTATTTACTAAAGGTTTCTGCCATCGTTTTGCCAGTTTCTAAAACTTGCTGAATGCCACTGCTGTCTTTTCCTCCTGCGCTGGCAAAGAAAGGCTGTCCACCGCCACCACCTTGAATCAATTTTGCTAAATCGCGAACGATGTTCCCACAATTAATTCTATAGTCGCTAACCGATGAATCAGAAGCAAAGACTGTAACCATTGGTTTGTCTTCATTTACCGATGCGATCACACCAAATAAATGTGCATTTTCACTGCGCATTTGGAAGCAAATGTTTTTTAAATGTTCTGCAGAAATGCCATCCACTCTTTCAAAAATTACATTTAATCCGTTGCCAGTGGTTTGTATTTTGTCTACAAGTAATTTCTTTACTTCATTGGCTTTATCCGATTCAAATTTCTCTAGTTTTTTTAATAATTCAGAGCGCTCGGTTTGCAGCTTTTGAACCGCCATACTCAAATCTTTAGGCTCACCCAACATCAGATTCAAATTCTTCATTTGGGTTTCAATTGCCTTATAATAATTGTCTGCTGCTACATTGGTAATCGCTTCAATTCTTCTTACACCTGCAGCAACTGAACTTTCTGAAATCAATTTAAAACGTCTAATTAATCCCGTGTTTTTAGCATGGGTTCCACCGCATAATTCAACAGAATATTTAGGATCAAATGTAATAACGCGCACTAAGTCGCCATACTTTTCACCAAACAAAGCAGTAGCGCCATATTCTTCTACCGCTTGTTTAATCGGTATCATACGTTTTTCATCTAGTGCAATGTTTTCCGAGATTTTTTCGTTTACAATTTCTTCAACCTTTGCGATTTCTTCATCCGTCATTTTAGAGAAATGGCTAAAGTCAAAACGCAAATAGTCTGGT
>JBIKPR010000035.1:0-26622 GCA_044357345.1 Bacteroidia bacterium | reverse complement strand
TGCACTTTCATGCCGGTTTTGCTTTTGGCAGCCATTTCACTGGTGCTGCAAGTAATACCTGCTGCTCCCATGTCTTGCATACCAATGATAGAACCGGTATCGATTAATTCCATACTTGCTTCAAGACTTAGTTTTTCCCAAAAAGGGTCACCAACTTGAACACTAGGCAAATCGTTCACACTGTCTTCAGAAATGTCTTTACTTGCGAATGCAGCACCGTGGATACCGTCTTTACCTGTAGCGGCACCAAAGATGTAAACAGGATTACCGATACCTTCTGAAATGGCAGAGATGGTGGTTCCAACTTTAGCGATACCAACACTCATAGCATTTACTAGAATATTGGTTTCGTAACAATCGTCAAAATACACTTCACCACCAACGGTCGGAATGCCGAATGCATTGCCATAATCGCCAATACCTTTGGTTACGCCTTTTACCAACCATTTGGTTCTAGCGGTGTCTATGTTTCCAAAACGCAAAGAGTTTAATTGGGCAATGGGTCTAGCACCCATTGAGAAAATATCGCGGTTAATTCCACCAACACCAGTTGCAGCACCTTGGTAAGGCTCAATTGCAGATGGGTGGTTGTGTGATTCGATTTTAAAACAACAAGCCAAGCCGTCGCCAATATCTACCAAACCTGCGTTTTCCTCACCCGCCTTTGCAAGCATGGATGGACCATCTTTTGGCAAGGTTTTTAACCAAGTGATAGAGTTTTTGTATGAACAGTGTTCGCTCCACATTACTGAGTAAATACTCAATTCCGTGAAATTAGGGGTGCGGCCGAGTATCGATTTGATTTTGTCAAATTCTTCAGGCAAAAGGCCAAGTTGTTGGGCTTGTTCCAGGGTTGCTTCCATTTGTTGCAAAAATAGGCATTTCAAATAGCTAAAAGAAGTTGATGTTTCAACAATTTTTAAGCAAATATTTGGCTATTATTCGGCAATAAACCAGAGCTTCACTCTGATTTTAATCAACCCACAAAACCAAACCCTTAAGGTATTCGCCTTCCGGATGGTAAATGTTAACCGGGTGGTCGGCACCTTGACTCAAACGGTGTATGATGCGGATGTTACGACCACTCTCTATGGCTGCAGAAAATATGGTTTGGTTAAACGTATGGCTGTCTACTACCTGAGAGCAACTAAAGGTAAACAATAAACCGCCTTTTTTAACTTTTTTAAGGCCTTCAATGTTTAAGCGTTTGTATCCCATGAGGGCATTGTGTCTAGCACCAATGTTTTTGGCAAATGCAGGTGGGTCAAGCACCACTATGTCGTATTCTTTTTCGTCTTTTTTAAAGAAGTTAAACGTGTCTTCCGCATGGCTTTCATGGTTTGTCGCCGATTCGTTGTTCACCGCCATATTGCGGTTCAACATGTCAATGGCATTCTTCGAAACGTCAATCGATACAACCTCTTTGGCACCAGCTTGCATGGCATAAACGCTAAATCCTCCGGTGTATGAAAAAGTGTTTAATACCGTTTTGTCTTTTGCATAATGACCCAACAATTGACGGTTGTCTCTTTGGTCAAGGAAAAAGCCTGTCTTTTGGCCTGTTTGCCAATCGACCATAAATCGGTGTCCATTTTCTAAAACAACATCTTCGTTTTGTTCTCCAAATACAAATCCATTTTCAGCCCCAGTAACCGCTCCATGCAGAGTCTCAGAACTTTTGTTGAATATGGCTTTAATAACGTTACCCATTTGCGATTTTATAGCCTCACTTATTGCTTCGATGTGCTGGAATATTCCACTGCTATGGCATTGAATAACGGCCGTGCTTGCGTATACATCGATAATTAGTCCTGGAATTCCATCGCCTTCGCCATGCATTAATCGGAAGCAATTGGTTTCTTTGCTTCCTGCTATGCCAAGCTTAATTCTAATTTCGTAGCTTTCTGTTATTTTCTTTTCCCAAAATTTTTGGTCTATGGTTTCTTCATCAAATGACAAAATTCTCACCGCGATACTGCCATGTTGCACATAGCCTGTTGCTAGGTAGCTTCCATTGATATCGCACACATTCACCAAAGTACCTTCTGGTGTTTTTTTTATCTCTTGCATCAATGCACCACTGAACACCCATGGATGTCTTCTTTGTAATGATTTTTCTTTGCCTGGTTTTAGTTTGAGAATTGGGTACGTATTCATTTCAATGCAAAAGTCCGACTTTTATCAGTTTTAAAACTGCTTTTTTTTGTTTATTTTTGTTAATTAGTATATTCATGTTCAGAATTGCCACGATATTGTTTTTTCTGTGTCTTAGTTTTGATAGCTTTTCCCAGCCCATCCAAGAGAGTATGGCTAAGTCAGAATTATACCGATATCATCAATTAAATCAGTTTGCTCAAAAACGAACTGTAGATGAAAATATTGATCTTGTTTATGCAAAACTTGCACTAGAGCCTGACATGAATACAGGGGCTATTGTTTCTGCTTCTGCCGGATTTACATTTAGAACATTAAACAGCATCAGTGCACTGTCATTTGATTTGCGCAAAGAATTGAGCGTTGATAGCGTAGTTTACCATGGTGCAAAAATTGGCTTTCTTCACGGAACCAACCATATTCTAAACATCAGCTTACCCAACGCACTGCCTCAGAATGTGCTTGACTCTCTTCGCATCTATTACCATGGAAAGCCCAATATGAGCACCCGCGCTTATTCACGTTCGGTAAATGCCTCTGGACCAAATATTTCTACTCTGTCTCAGCCTTATGGCGCACCGTATTGGTGGCCTTGCCGCGACAATTTAAAAGATAAAATAGATTCTTTGGATGTACAGCTTACGGTTGATACACCTTATGCCGCTGTTTCCAACGGGGTTTTGCAAAATGTTTTAAATGAAGGTGGCAAAAGAACATTTAGTTTCAAGCACCGTTACCCAATTGCGAATTATTTGGTGGCGGTTTCTTTTTCAAAATACAACACCTATACCCAAAAGGCTTTTTTAAGCTCTACCCAAAAGGATTTGGATATCGTAAATTATGTATTTCCTCATAACAAACTGAATGAAGTTCAAGCCCAAACATTCGAAACCATAAAGATGATCCGCTTGTTTGACAGTTTGTTCGGTACCTATCCCTTTCATAAAGAACAATACGGTCACGCCCAATTTGCATGGGGTGGTGGTATGGAGCATCAAACCATGAGTTTTATGGTGAATTTCAACTACGATCTCATCGCCCACGAATTGGCCCATCAATGGTTTGGCGATAAAATTACCTGTGGCACTTGGAAAGATATTTGGTTGAATGAAGGTTTTGCGACCTATGGAAATTTGCTTTGTTATGATTTTTTAGGAACAAAAAAGCAATGGCTGGATGTGCTAAAGAAAACCCAAGAAGATGTTATGTCTTTGCCATTTGGGTCAGTTTACGCCAATGATACCGCGGATGTAAACAAACTATTTGATTACAGGACCACATATCAAAAGGGTGCAATGGTCTTACACCAATTGCGATGGCTTATTGGCGACTCTGCCTTTTTTCAGGCGATTCGCTTGTATTTGGCGGACCAGAATTTGGCCTATAATTTCGTAAAGCAAAAGACCTTGCAGACCTATTTTGAAAGTACAAGTAATCAAAATTTGAACGACTATTTTAAAGACTGGATTTATGGTGAAGGTTATCCCAATTATCAAATTGTTTGGCAACAAAAAGGCAAGCAGTTTGAAATGCGTATTCAACAAACATCGAGCTTCTCGCAGATTGATACTTTTAATGTTCCATTGCCAATTTTGCTCAAAGGAAGTAAGCGCGACACTTTTTTACGCATTGACATTAAGTCTTTAAATCAAGTAAATAAAATCAATTTAGATTTCAAAGTGAAAGAATTGGTTTTTGACCCTCAACATTGGCTATTGGCTAAGGCACAAATTCTTTTTCCAAAAGACAACAATGATTTAATCTCAATTTATCCCAATCCTTTTAATGGCTCTATTTATATCAGTGCCCGTGAAATACAAATCAGTTATTTTGAAATAAGCGATTTAACGGGTAGAGAAATAATGCGCATAGATTACCAAAATGCCATTGAAGAAGGTGGAATTTTGAAAATAGACTTGAGCAATTGTGCCGATGGGATTTACAATTTAAAATTCGGAAACGCTGAAAGCAGCATACATCAAAAAATAATCAAACTCTCTAATTAATAACGATATGAAAAATAAAATAATTTTAAGCGCCTTGGCCATATTCGCACTGGTGTCTTGCAATCCAACTGTTGATCCACCAGTTGATCAACCCAGCAATACCCAAGCAATCACCTTGAAGTTTCAGCCGATGTACGATACTGAGGCATTAACGATGGCTAGGACTTATATAACTGCAGCAGGTGATACCATTCAATACGCAAAGTTAAAGTTCCTAATGTCTAATTTCACGCTTGAAAAAACAGACGGTACTTTGGTTCCCTTGCCAAATATTTATGCGTATTTAAGTTTAATGGATGGAAGAGACAGTGTGGTGATAAAAAATGTACCTAAGGGTTCATATAAATCATTCCGTTTTCAACTTGGTTTAGATTCCACAATTAACCATTCAGATCCAAGTCAATGGGGACTCGATCATCCACTAAGTCCTTCGCTTAACGAAATGCACTGGGGTTGGGCCGGTGGTTACATCTTTAATGTAATTGAAGGATATTACACCAACAATACTCTAAATGCTGGCTTTTCATTTCACATAGCATTGGAGCGCAATTCAAGGGTGTTTTCGTTTGTTCAAAATTATGATATAGATGCAAACAAAAGGTTTGTGTTTAATGTGTATGCCGACAAATATTTTAGCAATGCCATTAACTATAGTTTAAAAACGGATGGTTCATTTTCTCACTCAGGAGATGTTGATCCTGTGATGGATAAATTTATACAAAATCTAAACGGAATTTTCGAACTTAAAAGCATAAGATAATGAAATACAAGTTTTTGCTTATTCTTTTTTGCTCAGCTATTTTAATTATCAAGAGCTGTAAAAAAGACCAAGAAATTTTATTGTCTGATACGCAAACAACACCCTATGAGTTAGTCCATAAGCCAGGTATGCCGCCGTTTGCTTTGCCTGCCGACAATCCATTGACAAATGAGGGGGTATTGCTGGGACGCATGTTGTTTTACGACCCAATTGTATCCTTAGACAGCAGTGTGTCTTGTGCAAGTTGCCACCGTTTGGATTTGGCTTTTTCAGATGGTTTGAAAGTTGGCAAAGGTATTCGCGGACAGATTTTAGGCCGTAATTCTATGCCTTTGTATAATTTGATGTGGCAAAAAAAGTTTTTCTGGGATGGTCGTGCTAAAACCCTTAGAGAACAAGTCTTAGTTCCTATTCAAGCGCACAACGAAATGGATATGAATTTGTATGATTTGGCTGTTAAATTAGGCAAGAGCAAACGCTATCAATCGGCTTTTCAAAAAGCATTTCCAAATCAAGCGATGAGTCCAGAATACGTGAGTAAAGCCCTTGAGCAGTTTCTCATTACACTAATCTCCTTCAATGCGCCAATTGATCAGTTACACAATAGAACCGATACCTTGGCTGTTATTAGTGCTTCGGCTTTAAGGGGATTGCAAATGTTTATGAAGCCTGTTGAGAATGGTGGGGCAGACTGTTTCCATTGCCACAGCAACAATCCTTTCTTTGGCAACAACAGTGTGAGTGGTTCAATGGTCAACAACGGACTGGATTTTCAGTTTACGGATAATGGTTTTGGAAGTGTTACAGGGAATAGCCTAGATAATGGGAAGTTCAAAATTCCATCACTTCGCAATGTTGCTGTAAGTGCACCATATATGCACGATGGACGTTTTGATAATTTAGAAGAAGTAATGGATTTTTATTCAAGTGGGATTAAGTTGAATTCTCCTAACCTTGACATCAATATACTTTCCCATGGTAAGCAATTAAATTTAACCCAACAGCAAAAAGACGACATAGTTGAGTTTATGAAAACCTTAACAGACCAGTCGTTTTTAACGAATCCAGCCTTTAAAACCCCCTTTTAAGGGTTTGGTTTTTACCCAATGGTAAACCAAAATTGCTAAGCTAATTGCGTAAAGCAAAGAAATAAACTTTGGATTAAAAACTAGGGTGTTATAGTTTTCAAGATTTAAGATTTTGCAAATAGATTCTAAACTCAGAGCATACGCCAAGCTTAATGATATCCATTGTCCCCATGCACCATAGAGAAATGCCAAGCCAGTGGAAAAAATTAAAGCGCTGTGTATGTAGCGCTCGTGCATTTGGGTGTTGAAATAAAAGAATAAAATTGAAATGAGCGTGGCGCTAAGGAGAATTGTTTTTAATTCAATTAACGCCTGTTCTTTTCCGGTGAGGCGTTTGATGCTTTGAATTAATAATGGCAACAATACAACGGCTGAGCTGCAAAGAAACAAGGTTAGCCCAATTTGCTTGTGTGTTAATCCCAAAACAAAGACATTGCTGTCTTTAACAAACATTAAACTTCCATCGTAAAAGAAATGCCAAAAATTATAGGCATTCATGCTAATGGAAGGGTAATAGTCCATCGATCCTTTGGCTGTTTCCCATACATTCCAAACATTGCCTGCAAGAATAAATGGCAATAGAATGACTGTTTGCAAGCCAATTACGGCCAAAGCACCTTTTATTAGTTTTTGCTTGTTTAAAGACTCTGTCAACAATGCAAGGAGTATGGGTAAAAAAACAATTCCTTGTAATTTGAAATTGATAGCCAATACAAACAGAGATAAGGCCAAAATCGGTTTTTGCTTATGTGCGGCTAATATGGAGGTAAAAACAAAGAAACTTAAAATGCCATCCACTTGGTTCCAAACAAAAGAATTATAAATAAATCCGATATTTAATAGACCAAGTAGAAAGTATTTCCAACGTTTGTTTTCTTGCACTACCAGCTGTGTTAAAAGATAAATAGAAACAACATCAAATAATAGGCTGACTGATTTTAAACAATAAGTCATCTCAAACAAAGATGACTTAGGGACGATTAGCGCATAAATTTTTAGTACATATAAATACAGGGGTAGATAGTTGATTACACTGTCGGAATTATAAGCAGCTGACAGACCTTTGTTTTGAATTATTTCAGCCCATAATCCCCAGCAATAATTGTCCCAATCATGCCCCTGTTTTGGTGCTAAAAAAAAGAGAACCAAATAAGAAGTAAGTGCGAGAAAGGGAAAAAAGAGCTTATTTTTTGCCATTGATTTTGACTTTCCAAGCATTCTCTCGTGCAATCAATACCGTGTAATTGTAAAAAAGCGGAATGCTATCTTTAAAACGGTTTCCATAAAATACAATATCATTGGCGTTTAATTGGTGCAAATTACCCCTAATAATATTGGTGTTGCTTTGGGCATAAAAGTAAAACTCGGCATCATATGGTGCCGCAATATATTGAGTTTGGTTTTTCCCCTTGTATTCCCTTAATAAAATGCTTAGGTCATAATGGGTTTGATCTAGTAAAAGACCTTTTCGTTTGGTGATGAATTCGTATTTATCAATGACAGGGAAAGCTAAGGCGACACAAACGATCAGACTCAATACAACTTGAAAAATAGAGTTTTCGTATTTTTCGTAAAGGTAATTAATGCCAAGAACCAAAATAATACTTACCATTGGCAAAAGAGGCATATCGTACCAATGTATTCTGGTTTTGGCCATGCTAATGATAATCAGATAAACAAGGAAGAAAATGCTATAGTAACACCATGTTTTGCTTTTTCCGATTAATCCAAAAGTCAATGCAAGTGGGAGTAGATAAATCAAATAATTGAATCTAAAGTCAATTAAGTTGACCAAATAATAATACCATTCAGCACTATGACCTTCAATTGGATTGGCAAATCGACCTATAAAATCATTTTCTAAAATAATATTGATATAGCCGGGTACTTCGAGTTCTCTGTAACTAACGTAGGCCAAGAATGGGATGCATGCCACAGAAATTGCCAAAACGGTTTTTAGCAAGCGCCTTTTAGAAGGACGAATACTGCAATTGAGAATAAAAATTGGCGCGGCAATAAATGCAGCGGCACTTTTACATAATATGGCCAAACTGAAAAAGAAGATGAAATTGTAAAGGGCAGGATTGTATTTATTGACGATAAAATCTTGGTGGTAATAAACACTCATTAACAGTAAGGCAGCTAAAAGGGCATCGAAATCGCCGGTCAAACTGCCGTGTAATTGTATAAAACCACCTGAGCTTGCCAGAATTAAAATTGCAAGAGAGGCGAGGTTAATGTTCTCAGTACGTTTATGAATAATCCATCCACAAAATAAGATACAAAACAAACCAGCAAGTGCAGAGGGGAAACGAATTGCCAATTCGTTCATGCCAAAAACGGAAGCGCTTAAAACCTGCAACCAAATCATAAGTGGAGGTTTGGTGTTGTAGTAATCTGGTTTGTATTCGTAAGTTGTGCTTAAAAAATTTCCTGAGTGGTACATTTCAGCAGCATTCACCGCTAAGCGCGATTCATCCCATTGAATTATTGGGAGTTCATTCAAATGATAAAATTGCAAAATAAGCACATATACGAGGCATAAACTTAAAAAAGTATATTGGACGTATTTGTGCTTAAAAAATGCCTGTATCATTTTAATTCATGCTGTTGTAGCCCTCTTCTTCTGCGGCTTTTAAATCAATAATTTGTTCTAGTGCATCTGGAATTACATCGCTACATATAACAATGAAGGCATCCTTCTCTGCATTTTTAATGGTAAATTCAATGGCCTCTTTTTCAAGAGGTATAATGCTTATTTTTTTGTTAGGGTCAATGTTCTTAATTCCTGTTACCATTAAGTTGATGATGTAATCTTCGGTACGGCCGCGTAAATTTCGGTCTTGACGTATAATCACCTCATCAAATATTTTAGCGGCTTCTTCACCCAATGAAATGGTGTCTTCATCGCGTCTATCTCCAACACCTGCAATGATTCCAATTTTTTTACTGGCTTCCGTCTTGGCTAAGAACTTGCCTATGGCAATCAATCCAGCAGTATTGTGGGCATAATCGACCATAACGGTAAAGTTTCTGAAATTAAACATGTTCATTCTGCCAGGTGTTTGAGCTGGAGAAGGAATAAAAGTTTGTAAGGATGCACGGATATCTTCGATTTTGAAGTTTCTTATAAATGCCGCCATAATGACTGGTAAGGCATTCGCAATATTGAATTCAGCTCTACCTCCAAAGGACATTGGTACTTTGCTCACTTTTTCAACCCTGATTTTCCAAGTGCCTTTCATTATCGTAAGATAACCATTTTCATAGACTGCAGCTAAGCCACCCGCTGCGCAATGGTCGACAATACGTTGGTTGGTTTCGTCCATGCTAAACAAAGCCAATTTACATGAAATATTGTCTTTCATTTTGTAAACCAAATCATCATCTGCATTTAAAATTGCATAACCTTCGCGGATAACTGATTCTGCCACCACCGATTTTACCCTTGCCAATTGTTCTAGGGTATCAATGCCTTGCAAACCCAAATGGTCAGCCGCAATATTGGTAATAATGGCAATATCGCAATTGTGGAAACCAAGTCCTGCTCTCAATATACCACCTCTAGCACATTCCAATACGGCAAAGTCTACCGTTGGATCTTTCAAAACAAATTCAGCTGAAATAGGGCCGGTGCAATCGCCTTTCATCATCATTTCATTTTGAATATAAACACCGTCTGTTGTAGTAAAACCAACTTTGTAGCCTTGTTGCTTACAAATATGAGCCATTAGGCGGGTGGTAGTGGTTTTTCCATTGGTGCCTGATACGGCAATAATTGGAATGCGGGCAGATGTTCCTGGAGGATATAACATATCGATTACAGGCTCTGCAACGTTTCTAGCGATACCCGTTGTTGGTTCAAGATGCATTCTGAAACCGGGTGCTGCATTAACTTCCAAAATGGCACCACCGTTTTCGGTAATGGGGATGCTTAGATCCGGAGCCATGATATCAATGCCACAGATGTCAAGTCCAATAATTCGGGCAATACGCTCGCACATAAATACATTGCTTGGATGCACGTAGTCTGTAATGTCTTCAGCCGTTCCACCAGTGCTGATATTGGCGGTAGGTTTTAACAAAAGTTCATAGTCTTTTACCAAGACAGTATCTAAAGTCAAGCCTTTGTCGTCAAGTATTTGCTGAGTGAATTTGTCGACTTTGATGGTAGTCAAAACTTTCTCGTGTCCATAACCACGGCGAGGGTCAGAATTTACTATATCGATTAGTTCTTGTATGGTATGTTTACCGTCTCCCACTACTGAAGCTGGAGTTCGTTTTGCTGCTGCAATAAATTTGTAATTTATAACTAAAATACGGTGGTCGTAGCCGGTGATAAATTTCTCTACAATTACAGACCTTGAATACACTTTCGCAGCTTCATATCCCATGAGCAATTCATCCCAGTTTTTAAGATCGGTGGTTGCCCCTTTGCCATGGTTTCCATTAATTGGCTTCGTTACCAAGGGGTACCCAATGCGGCTTGCGGCTGATTCAAGTTCTTCAAGATTAACGCAAATTCGACCTTTAGGAACGGGAATTTGTGCCGATTCTAAAAGTAGTTTGGTGTCTTCCTTATCGCAAGCAATTTCAACGGCAATGCTGCTTGTTGAGCTTGCCACAGTGGCTTGAATTCTTTTTTGATTGATGCCATATCCTAGTTGCACCAATGAGCGGCCATTTAAGCGGATAAATGGAATGTTTCTTTTTATAGCTTCTTCAACAATGCTTCCAGTACTAGGACCCAAACGTTCCTCTTCTCTGATTTCACGTAGCTTTTGAATGTCGTCTTCAACATGGTAAGGTCTACCTTCAATTAAAGCTTCTGCGATGGCCACAGAGGCTTTGGCTGCAAACACCCCGGCTTTCGCCTCCCAATAGTTGAAAACAACGTTGTATACGCCTTTGGCTGAAGTTTGACGGGTTCTGCCAAACCCGCAATTCATACCAGCGAGGGTTTGGATTTCTAAGGCTATGTGTTCAATTACATGCCCCATCCATGTGCCTTCTTCAACTCTTTGGAAGAACCCTCCAGGAACACCAGGGCTGCATCGGTGAGATTTCATGGTTGGGAAGAGGTTTTTTAAACGCTCTAAAAAACCATCTATACTGTTGCTTGGTCGTTCCTCCATTTCTTCCAAATCAAGGCGCATCACAATTAATTTGTGTCTTCTAATGCTCCAATAATTTGGGCCATTCATTGGCTTTATATCAATAATCTTCATAGTGGTTTAATAAATTGGGTTTATTGACTGCAATAAAGTATAGAAAACCCATATAAACAAATTTTCAAACAGCTTTAAATTAATACAAATAATACAGGCAATGAATCCTACAAATTTACCCGCTTTATTTCAATGTTTTCTAGTTTTAAATCTGTGCATGCTTTGTTGTTTACAGACTCTAAACTGATGTTTAACAATGGATTCTTTACCGATTTGCTTACATGGAATTGGTAAATAAATACTTGCTCTTTATTGGCCATTGTTATTTTTCGTCTAAGCAATAAATTGAGTAATTCAATGTATTCGCCGCCATCGTTGATTAATATCCTTAGATAGGAATCATTTATTTCATCTTGCATCTCGCCTTTTATCATCAAATTAAACAATAAACTTGAGTCTTTTGCGTCAAGTTCAGGCAATTGAACTTGGAATTGATCAATCCTTTTTTCAATGTTTATGCTGAGTTGTTTTTGTATTGCAATGGTCTGAAAGGTACTGCTTTGGTCGTATCGACTAAAATCCCAAAATGGAGAAGTTGCGTATTTATAGGCTTCATGGGTTTTCATAAAAACCATTTGAAACCTTTGTTTATCCATTTCACACCAATTGATGATGTTTTCGAAAAATTGTTTATGGACAATCTGGTTGTAATAAATACCAAAAGTTGTCAATATGAGTAGAAGTGTTTTTGACTTTAGTGATTGTATGTATGGGTTTGCTGAATAAGCGAATGCGATGAATAAAGGACCGTAAAATTCGGTAATTGGTCGGCAACCAACTGTACATCCATAATGGAGGTAATACCAAGATGATAAAAGGTACAAGAGGAAAAAACTGAACACAAACATCCAAAGGGCTTGTCTGAATTGCTTTTTGATGAATAGGAAAACAAGACTTAGAACTAAAATTAAAAAAGGCAAAGGGCTGTATATGGCCCAGCCGCAATTGTAGCCAAAAACCAAATCGAAAATTCGCGGATTCTTAAGGTTTAAACTTTCACTGCCATAAGGGTAAACATACCATAAACCTGTTTGCCAATGCCAAATTGAAGATTGAATGCTTAGAATAAAAAGAGCAGCAAGCAAGGCAAGAATTGTGAATTTTATATGTGCTTTATTGAATAGCTGCAAAAATGGGTTTAAACCAAATACAATCGGGATAAATAAGATTGATATTCCATTTAGAGGTCTAATTATAACAATTAAACCGAAGAATAAACCACAAAGAATAGCCGTTTTGAAATTGACTTTGTGCTTGAAAATATAAACAGCTCGGATAAAAAATACCAAGGCAAAAAACGAGTAAACGTGGCTGTAAGCAATATCGTAAGTTGAGTATGCGAACAAATTGCTGCCAAACAAAGTCATGCAGACGGTGCTAACAATTAATAGGATATTTGTTTTTAATCTTTTTAGCAGGTCTATCATTCCCCAAAAACCCAAAAGCAGATAAAAAATGGCGGAAATTAATATGGTTAAATGATTGCCGCGCTGAAATCCATTTTCGTTTGTGTTTGATTTGGTAAAAAATGAATGAAACAGATAGAATGGGGCTTCTAAAATTGCCACACCTGAGTAATACTTGCATACTTTCTCGCCCTTGTCGATTTCATTGATTACAGGAGGGACATAGTTTTTGTACGTTTCAGATTTCCTTAAAACAGTATCAATAAATTCAAAGTTTGGGTCATGGAATTTGAAAAATGCGGGTAAAATGATATAATACCCCAAAGCATCTTCGTTAATTACTTTATCAAATCGATTGTATTTATTTCCTATTTGATATACTTGGAAACAATATACAATTGAAAAAAATATAAAAAAAAAACTTAGGAAATATTGCTTAAAGAAAGCGGATAATTTCATTTAAAATGAACTACAAAACCAAAAGAATTTCTCGGAAGACTATTTTGCCTTCTGAATCGCGTACAACTAAAAAATAAACGGCTGCTGCTATACCTGAAGTTTCGATGCTGTGAATCTTATTGGCTAACACAGAGCGTTTGTATACTTCTTTGCCTGTGGCATCAATAATTGATGTTGCAAAGTACTCGTTGGTTTGACCGGGGATTTGAACATTGAAATTATCCCCTGATTTAACAGGGTTAGGATACATTTTAAAGCCATTAAGTGGTGTAGGCGGTTCTACTATGGTGTCGAGTTTTATAATTCTATAAGGTAATCCGGTCCTCAGTTTGTTTAAAACAAATTGCATCATGAAGGCTTGTTGTTGGGTAAACATGGCTGCACAACCATCTAAAGCATAATCCATATAGTTTTCGGTTTGGTCAGGCTTGTCATTGCTTGCATCTGAGCATGAGTTTATTCCTGTACAAGTTGCATTTTGAGCTTTGCAATTAGGGGTATCAAAAATGCCGTCATCGACAGAACAGCCATTGGTGTTGTTACCATCCCCCCACACGTGTCTAAGACCAAGATAATGTCCAACTTCATGGATGGCAGCTTTGCCTTCTATATATTTGATAGGGGCTAATGGATTGTTTCTTCCAACAATTTTATAATGCAATACCACACCTGATTCCATGCTGTTGGTGTCTTTGGTTGCGCCCGTCCCATTCCAATTTGGAGCATTGGTAGGAGGGGTGGCAAAGCCGTAAACAATTCCGAAATAATTTGGAAATTCCATGTTGCATATCCAGAAATTTAAATAAGAAGTTGGGTCCCAAGCATCTTTACCCCCATTGGCACTGTATTTCATGTTGGTGGTATAACTGCCAAATTGATTGGCGGCAAAAGTGGTTTTGTTTGTATACGTTCTAGTAATACCGCTGCTGGCATTTCCTTGTGGATCGCTGTTGGCTAGAACAAATTGTATTTTTACATCGGCGGCGATTGGTTTGAAAATAGCACGGATTCTGGAAGTGTCCTTATTTCTTTTTCTGAAAGCATTGTTTAGTTCCCTTAATTGGCTGTAAATGCAGCTATCGTTTAGGTTTTCTGCGGTTTTGTTGTATAAGACATGGAATACAACAGGTATTTCAAAATAAAGGGTATCAGCTTCAATTCTTCTTTTAGAATTATTCAATATCTTAAATTCTTGCATGGCTTGTTCAAACAATGCATTTTGGTAAATTAAATAATTGGGTTGTCTTTTGACAACGCGGCCCAATTCGGTCTTGTAACCGCAAATTTCTTGCACTTGATTTTGTGCATTTGTGTGAGAAACAAAAATTAAAAAGCTAAAAAATAGTACAATTGATTTCATCTTATTTACCGGTAAAATTTGGTTTGCGTTTTTCGTTAAATGCGGCAACACCCTCTTTGTTGTCATCGCTACTGCCTGCAATTTCTTGACTAAATGTTTCGGTTTCCAACATGGTTTCCAAGCTGCTATTAAACGATTTGTTGAGCATTTTTTTCATTAGTCCAATGGCTTTTGTTGGTGCATTGGCATAGTATTCAGCTACAATTCTTGTTTCTTCATCCAATTGCTCTGCAGGGACGCAGCGGTTAACCATTCCCCATTCAAATGCTTGTTTGGCAGTTATTTTACTGCCCATTGTGCTCATTTCAAAAGCCCTAGCACTTCCAACCAATCTAGGTAAGAAGAAAGACGAGCCGCTGTCTAATACCAATCCGACATTAATGAAAACTTCGATTAAACTTGCGTTTTCAGAAGCAATGATAAAATCGGACGCCAAAGCCAAAGAACATCCAGCTCCAGCAGCCACACCATTTAATCTGCAAATAATTGGTTTTGGCATATTGCGCATTTCGCGAATAATTGGATTGTATCTTTTGTTTAAGGAGTCAATAAAGGATCTTTTTTCAGCACCTGCTATTGCCTTTAGGTCTTGACCGCTGCAAAATGCTTTGCCAGCACCGGTTAGAATAACAACTCTTGTTTCTTCATCTTTGCGTGCAGTTTTTAAAGCATCTTGAAGTTCAAAACTTTGTTCATCGTTGAAAGCGTTAAAAACGTCAGGTCTGTTTAAGGTAATCGTTGTGATGCTGCCTTGTTTGTCGAAAAGTAAGCTGTTATAGGCCATATAAACGACAAATATAAATCATTTTTAATACATAAAAAAGAGACCACTATGAAAATCAGGCGCTTAAAAATAGGGCCAAAATGATAAATAAATCAGGAAACGAATTTACGAATGGCATCGCTGATTTTTTTGCCATTCCATTTTACAATAATATCAGCTTGTTCGCTCAAAATCGGCATGGTGCGTGCGCTTAGCCAAGGTTCAACTACGATGATTGGTTTTTTGTTTGATTTGGCCAATTCAACTTCTTTTGTTGTCCAATAATTATGTTCCTCAGTGGTTCCCGCCAATACTAAAATACAATCGCTTTTTTTAATTTCTTGGTCAATGTGTTTTATGTATTCTTTTTCTGTTGAGCCTGTAGCTTCAGGGTTGTTTGGATGTGCTTCCAAAAAGGTGTGTTCTAAATTGGCTTTTTCGAAAAACTTTATCTTTTTTTTGCAAGCGTCTAAATTGTAGGTCAAAGAATGACTAATAAATAGATTGTATACTTTACTCATAGTAAATTTTAGTGTGCCGCAAATCTACAGTTGAAACAGTACAATAAAAAAATAATATTTGTCATTTTTTGGTTAAAATATCTAACACATGAAAAAAGCCATCAAATATAATCTGATGGCTTTTTAATCTATAAGATTAGGCTTATTCGCCTGCTTTTGCAACCATTTCCATTACATCACTACTGATTCCAGTAAAGCTAAATCCGCCGTCGTGGTATAAGTTCTGCATGGTCACATAGCGGGTGTAATCACTAAACAAAGAAACGCAATATTGTGCACATGCTTCAGCACTAGCATTTCCTAGTGGACTCATTTTGTCTGCATAGGTATAGAAAGCATCAAAACCGCCAACTCCGCTACCTGCAGTAGTCATTGTTGGGCTTTGGCTTATTGTGTTAACACGCACTTTTTTGGAAACACCATAATGGTATCCAAAGCTGCGGGCGAAACTTTCAAGCAAAGATTTTGCTTCAGCCATTTCGTTGTAATCTGGGAATACACGCTGAGAAGCTATATAGGTTAGACCTAAAATACTGCCCCACTCATTCATTGCATCTTTTTTCATTAAGGTCTGCATCAATCTGTGAAATGAAATAGCAGAAATGTCAAAAGTCTTGTGCATGAAATCGTAGTTCAAATCAGTGTATGGATTTTTCTTTCTAACATTCAAACTCATGCCGATGCTATGCAACACAAAATCAAGTTTTCCGTATTTAGCAACAGCTGCATCGATAAGCTTGTTCATGTCTTCATCTAGACTTACATCGCAGGCAATAACCTCAGAATTTGTTTTTGCAGCCAATTCATTGATTGTTCCCATACGCAAAGCGATAGGGGCATTGCTTAAAATGAATTCAGCACCTTCGGCATGGGCAAGTTCAGCAACTTTCCATGCAATAGATTTGGTGTCTAAAGCACCAAATATTATTCCTTTTTTTCCTTTTAAAATCATAATTCTTGGGGCAAAAATAAGTGCTTTTATTGAATAATTAATTTTTCTGTTATTGAAGCAGTTCCATTGTTGGAATTTACAAGGTAGATGCCCTTGGCCCAATTGCTTGTGTTAACTTGTGTAACTGTGTTTTTAGAGATGGTTTCAAACACCACACGCCCATTCAAATCCATAACCGTAATTGTGCTATTTGCTTCGGTTTCAATATTAAATTCTGTTTGAGCAGGGTTTGGATAAATTGCCAAATTATAGGTTTTGGTTTCTTCAATTTTTGTATTTGTTCCAAGCACGCCTGTTGCAATTGTCATAACCCCTAAGCTGCTGTTGTAATACGTTCCAGTATTTGACGTCTCCAGTTTAATGGCTTTTACAATATAGTAATTAGTCCCATTGTAAGGATCCATATCGGTAAAGGTTAATGCATTTATTGGAGCCGTGGTAATAGGGTAGTATACACCACCGCTTCTGTTGGTTCTGTATACATGGTAGCCAATAACACCTGATTCGGTTGAAGCTGTCCATGTTAATACAACATTTTTATTGCTGTTGATTTTGCTGCTACTTAAGTTTTTGGCCCCTGCAAAATAATGCACACGTAAGGTAGGGTCACCCATTAAATTCATGCTAATGCGACGGTCTAAATAATTGCCATTGAAGCTTCCAATGTAACCGTAATTTAAACTAAAGTCTGTTAAGTTGTTTTGGGCAATAAGAACCGAATGTCCAATCTGCATGCCCATGGCCATTTGGTGAAAATACCAGTGTGGTCTGTGTGCCCAAACATTGGTTAAAGTGAGGCCTTTGCTGGCCAAGCAACTTCTCAAGAAATTGTCTTGGGTATTCCAATCGCCAAAATAGCTACCGAACATAACATTGAATACGGCGCGAATGCTGTCTTTGAATTGGTTGGATGCACCTACGCCGTTACAATTGGTAAAACTACCGGCACCCATAACATTTGCATATAAATAAGAATTCGCTTTGCAGCTGTCAAAATAGTTACCTGTCGATACAATATTGTTTTTTCCAACGATACAAGAGGCATTGTTCCATCCACTGCGCATTGGCATTTCACCGCCTAAATAGTTAAAGTTATCAGAAATAAATGCTCTGTTTGGAACATTCACTAAAGCCGTTTTGTATTGGTGTAGTTTTCTTAAATAATTTTCTACCATTTTGAAATCAGATATTCCTTGTGCAGGAAGCATTCTGAAATCAAGCCTTCCAATTTGAATATCAATGTTATCGGGAATAAAGTGTGGGTCAAATTTTCCGTCACCAGGATTGTTGATATTAGCGGCTCGAGTAACATTGGTGGTCATGGTTAAAAAATCTGTCCAAGCACCGTCAAATTCGGCGTAATATAAGTCTGTCGGCCATGCACCACCATGGTCAACGTGGGCATCTGGAGGCAAGTCCGTAGTATTTGCCAACATGGTTCCAGAGTAGGCAATAGGTACGCGTCCTATTAGCAAACAATGCTTGTTCAGTCCTCTGTTTGTATTCGACCATGTGGCTATTTTGGCTTTAATGGCCGGTGGTTTTGAATATTCAGATACCAACATTAATGTAACGCCATAGCCATCCATGTAGTAATCGCTTTTTAAAGTCTTCCATGCATTGGAATCGATGTTGTTATAGGTGCTAGAATCTACTAGAATTAAAATGTTCTTTCTGTAGTGGTTTAAAGCCACTTCTATTCCCGATGCTATGTATCCAACAGCGCGTATTGAATTGCCTTTTATTTTAGCAACACGGTATTCGTATACCAATCCCTTTTTAGCTGTAGAATCTGTATAAGAAGAGTTTGTAGATGAAATGCTTGCAAGAGGGGTTCCCCAATTGTCTGTTTCCGTTGTTTTTCTGTTGATTTGATATCCAGAGGCGTCTGTAGTGGTCCATGATACCGTTATGCTCTTATTGCTTGAATTGGCAATTGCGCTTAAAAGTATTGAGGAGTCTTTAACACTTTGTGCGTTTATCTGGAGGGCGCTGATGAAAATGAATGCTAAAAAAAGGTGGTTTTTTTTCATATTTATGATTTGCTGATTTGTGTGTAAAATGCTTGGTTTAAATAATTAACTACAACTGTGTAGTTTCCTGCTGCTAGGTTTTTTATATTTATACTTAAATTGTTATCGATAATTGAAGATTGAATTAATTTGCCATTTAAGTCAAAAATTCTACATTCTAAATTGATGAATTCTTCTTGATTGAAATACAAGATTCCTTGACTAGGTATAGGGTAAACATTTAAATTGCTGCGGATTGAAGCATAAACCGATTTAACATTGTCTTTGCTTATCGTTATCATGTTTGTCGCAGTGCTATCTTTGGATCCAATCAAATTAGTGGCTTGAAGTTTTACAGTATATCGTCCGGCACTGTCAAATAACAGTTTGGGTGTTTTTGAAGCAGCATTTGTGCCATTAATAAAACGAACACCAAGGCTTGGTGTAATGGTCCATTGGTAAGTTAAACCGAAATTTGGACTGCTTAAGTTGTTTAAGGTAAAGGTGTCTTTAACCGTTTTACCTGTATACGCATTTGCTGTGAATTTAACTTTAGGTAACAAGGGTGAACCGCTTACTGCTTTGTAAGTGTCTCTGTATCTAATGGTGTTTGGGGTAAACGTTCCATTGTTTACAGTGCCTGTAACTTCTAAAACCGGAATTTTTTCTGCAGTGCTCAACCAGCGGTATTCGACTCTATTGGCCTGAAATCCTAGATTCGTGGCAGGGGTGGTTATTTTCAAACTATCTGATTCAACTATTCTTGATTTTATTTTTAGACAAGAAATATTATTCCCATACGGCGTTTTTATGATGCCCCAACCTTCTACAGTATTGATTCTGTATCCTTTTTGTTTGAAGGTGCCCAATTTAAATAATGCGTTTCCCAATGGGGTGCTTACTTCAAAAGTGGTAGAATCTTGGTCGTTGTAATTTAGTGGAAAGGTGTATATTTCATCTTTGTCTTTGTAAACACCACCAGCTGGAAACGGCAGCGCAGAAAGGGTAAATCCTGTGCCTACAGCACTCCAACCCGTGCTTTTCTTTTCATAAAAATTATAAAGGTTTTTGAAGGCTGCTTGGCCTGCTCCAATGCTGTCGGCAATTTTATAACCTATAGCACCTGCTGGCATTCCTGTAAAAGCTAAGCTTGCATAAGGCGTGCTTAGGAGGGCTTGAAAACGGTAAATATCTTGGCTGGTTCTATTCAGTGTGCTGTAGTCCCAAGTATAATTAGCCCCAGTCTGAATAAAGTTCAAAGTGTTGCTGTTGCTTACGCTGTAGCGAATCGTGTCGTTAATTGACGGCATGTTCGCTTGCGTAATGGTGGATTGTGCTTGTGAAAAGTAGCCTGCGAAAAGGCAAAGTATTAAGCTTAAGTTCTTCATTGATTGAATGTAGTTAAGGTGTAAAAATAATATTAATTTTGAATTTTTCAATATATATGCAAACCATTAGAATTAGTATTTGTCTTATTTTGGTTTTAGTTTCTCAAGAACTGTCAGGTATGCGAGTCGATTCATTTTCGATTAGCAAGACAGTTTTAAGTCTTAAAATTAGAAACTTTTCCAGTAAAACCATTTCAGGCGCAGCCATTCATCAGTTGAAATTTAAAGTGAAGACCAATAAAATAAGTCTTGATTTGAGGCAATTGTTAGTAGATTCAATTCGAATAGGCTCAGTTGCTCTGGTATATGCGCAAGTTGGAGAGCGAACGAATATTGTTTTAGATAAAATATACAATGGTGCAGATTCGATAGAAATTAAATTGTATTACCATGGCACACCAGCTGCAGATCCAGGCGGTTGGGGCGGATTTTATTTTTCTGGTGATTATGCTTTTAATTTGGGTGTTGGTTTTTCAGTAAACCCACACAGTTTTGGTCGGGCGTGGTTCCCATGCGTGGATGAATTCCCAATGAAATCGGCCTATGAATTTTTCATCGAAACAGACAGCAATTACGCGGCAGCTTGCAACGGATTACTTATAGGTGTAAATGGTATCCAAGGGGGTAAAATTTGGCATTATTATGAGCCGGTTCCAATGAGTGCATATTTGGCAGCAGTTAGTGTTAGTAAATATTCGGTTTTGGGCTCAAGTTTTGCTGGCCAAAATAAGAATTTCCCAATCGAATTGTTTTGTAAGTCTGCGGATTCCAACAAAGTGAAAGCCAGTTTTATTCACTTACCTGATGCCATACAAGCATTTGAAAAGGCATTTGGTCCACAAGTATACAGCAAAGTGGGGTATAATTTTGTGCCATTCAATGCTGGTGCAATGGAACATGCTGGGAATATTACTTTTCCTGCAGCATTTGCTGATGGCACGTTTAAATATGAAGAGATGATGGCCCACGAATTGTCACACCATTGGTGGGGCAACAATGTAACTTGTAAAACAGAGGGTGATATGTGGTTGAATGAAGGATGGGCAAGCTATTGTGAGCATTTTTTCAACGAAAGTGTTTATGGTAAAGCGGCATATAAGCAATCAATATTGGAAAACCATTTGTTTGTGTTGCGTTTTGCACACATCAACGATGGTCAAATATTTTCTATGGTTAATATTCCGAAAGAAAATACTTACGGCAACCATGTGTACAAGAAAGGTGCTGATGTGGTTCATAGTTTGCGCGGCGTTTTAGGCGATTCACTGTTTTTTGAAGGTGCGAAATTGTACCAATCCAATTACAGATTAGGCAATGCCAGTTCACAAGACATGGAGTCCGTTTTTGCTTGGGTTGCAGGAGCTAAAGCGAATTCATTTTTCACCCATTGGGTTTATGAAAAGGGCAGTCCACATGTCAGTATTAGCAAACAAATGCATTGGGGAAATGGTCCGTATAATTTGCGTATCCATACGACTCAAAAGCCTCGATTTTCTAATGTTGTATCTCGTAATTTACCAATAGAAGTTTTCTTTTTTAAAGACAGAATTCATTTTGAAAAGAGAACGATTGTGGCAATGACTGCGCTCGATTCGTTTGATTTTGCTTTTGATTTCAAACCGGTATTTGTGTGTCTTGATTTGGATGAAAAATTGAGCGATGCCATTACCGATAGGGCTATAAATGTTTCGGGCAGTAATGTCTATGATTTGCCAGAGACCTTTTCGAAATTGTATTGTAAGTCATTTAAAGATACGACACTTTTAAGGGTAGAACACCATTGGGTTGGTCCCGAGAAATACCGCGTTAAAGCGCCGTATATGAGCGATTATAGGTATTACACTTTGGATGGTATTTGGAATGAAAAAGACACTTTAGATTTTGAGTTAACTTATGATGGGCGACATGGTGGTGCAAATACCAATTTGGGGTATTTAGACCATACCCTAATTTTAAAAACAGAAGACAGTTTGAGCGTTCTATACCGTGCATTTCCAGGTGATGCTTGGAGGATATGGAAGGATTTGCAATTTACCACTGGCAGTAAGAATGACAAGCAAGGGAAGGTGAGGATTAAGAATGCAAGGAAGGGTGATTATGTTTTGGCGATGTACGACCAAAGTTTGGTGTACAAAGATATTGAATATGAAAAGAGTAACTCCTGGACTTTATTTCCTAATCCTACCCGCAATACTTTGGAAATTCTGTTTGTAGACAAATTTGTTTTGGTAAAGAACTCTAGTTATTTTGTTTTGGATGCGGCTGGAAGAATAGTATTAGAAGGTAAGCCTGAAAGCAATGATAAATTAAGTATCGATGTCAGCACATTGTCAGGAGGCACCTACCAATTCTTGCTATTATTAGAAGGTACTCAAGAAAAAATGTGCAAGACATTTGTAATGGCGCAATAAAAAAGAAAACCCATTTAGAATTTCTAAATGGGTTTTTAATATTTGAAGCTTATTTATTTAGGCGTTTTCTTTGTTTTCTTCATCTCTTAAGGCTGCATTTTCACGGGCTTGTTGTTTTGCCTGTTGCACAGTGGTTAAATACCAAACCAAGGCACCACCAGCGACTAGAGATATCTTTATTATCCATGCAGTAATTTCACCCCAAAGATAAATCCATGCTAAGATTTTAGGCACCATGTCCAAAAATCCCATGATAATAGCAAATACCCCTAAAAGCATTGCTATGCTACTGATTTTGTTTAGAAAATTCATTTTTCAACTGATATTAAACAAATTAAATATATTATTATCATTTTTCAAAATCTTAATGCTCAATAATTTGAATCTTTTAGAATTGATTTAATTTACCAAAGGTAAGAAATTATAGATTTTACTATACCTCAACATTTGTTCAGCAAATGATTCTGTGTAGTCAATTTTCACATCGGTTATTACACCGTTTGCAATTACAGGCGTTAAGCGCGGTTGAATAAATCCTCTATAGGCAGCAATGTCCAATATTTTTGTCCGCTTCAAAACTTCAGTGTGTAGATTTGTATTAACTTTTACGCCAAAGGTTTCCACCAATCTTTTACCTTCGGCTTCATTTCCTGTTGATTTAACTGTTTGAATAATGTTTAATAAGCGTCCGAATAAGGTGCGAAGTTTATCATAATCTCTGATTACAAAGAAGGTTTTACCATCTCTAATTTTCTTTTCAATTACATTCTCCTTCTTGCCTTCTTCATACACCCATTGAGCAATCATTTGCCTGTTGCGCATATGGTCTTCTTCTATGTTTTCTCCAGCTTGTAAACGTCTTAATTGCACCATTAGACCGTTGCGAATATAATCGTCGTATTCGGCCATGCCGACTTCTAGGCTAGGAATTATGCCAATATCAACGAGCTTTTTGTCGTAAATATAGTAAAGTGCAACTAGGTCAGCACGTGCTTCTTCGAGCGTAGATCCGTATTGGCCGAGATTGTCTTTGGTAATCCCTTTGTTCATTTTCCCACTTGCGTGTCCGATTACTTCGTGCAAGGCAGTGTGCAATTTAGCCGCCAATTGTGCATGGGTTTTGGAACGCTGAACTTGAGCGTCATCCCAGCAAAACTCTTCTAACATTCCACCAGAGTTGTCTTTGTTGTATGCGTCTACAATATTACCTAGACTAACCGATTTTGAGCCATGAGTTTCTCGAATCCATTCGGAATTAGGCAGGTTTACACCTATGGCAGTTGATGGCGACATATCACCACCTTCCATCACCACATTAACTACTTTATACGTAATTCCTACAACATTTGCCTTTTTATACAATGCATCAATCGGGGAATTGTCTTCAAACCATTGTGCATTTTGAGCGATAATGGCCATTCTTTTTGAAGCTTCAGGGTCGTTTATTTCGACTGCACTTTCAAATCCAGCACGCATGCCGATTGGGTCGTGGTATACTTCAATAAATCCATTGATTACGTCAATACTACTTTTTACATCTTTAACCCAAGCTATGTTGTAAGCATCCCATGTTTTTAAATCTCCATTTTTGTAAAATTCAACCAAAAGCTTCAGTGCTGTGGATTGCTCAGGTGTTTCAGAAACTTCAATTGCTTTTTCTAAGCACTCAACAATTTTGCTTATAGAGGCGCTGTACATACCACCCACTTTCCATGTCTTTTCGATTATTTTTCCATCTTGTTTGATAAGTTTAGAATTGCCACCCCAACTAATTGGGTTAATGCTGTCATTCTTTTTGTTAGCAGCATAAAATTCAATCACTTCTTTTTTTGTCAGCCCTTCATAGAAATTATTTGCAGAAGCAGCAATAGGATCAATACCTTCAGTTTTATTGACGCGTTTAGCCTCGGTTTCAGGATTGAATATTAAATCGATGAGCCATTTTTCAAAACCAGCTTGATCATTTGCAGTTAATAGAGGAAGTTTTGCTGTTGGCGATTTGTTGATCATTTCTTTCAGGAATCTAGAGGAAAATTCAGGATTAATTTTGTTTTCCGCATAATGGTGGTGAATACCATTGCTCATCCAAAATCTTTTTAAATACACCTCAAAGCGCTTGAATTCATCGCTTTTTTTGTCTCCTGAATAATTAAGGTATAATTCTTCAAGTGTGTTTCTAAGTCTGAGGTTGTTTTTGTTGTTTTGGTCGTATATTATATCTCTTCCACACAAGGCGGCTTCACTAAGAAAGTATACCAATTGCTTTTGTTTTAAAGATAATTGATCAAATCCACCGACTTCATACCTCAAAATTGCAATATCTGCGAAACGGTTTGGGTCATCATACAATTTAAATACTGGCTTGGATGGATAATCGTTTTTAGCGGTCTCCATCTTTTTCGAGTTGTTGTTGCAAGCTGAAAGCAATATAATTATGCCACAGATGCTAAGTAGTTTATTTAAGTTCATAATATTATTAGAAAGGATGGTCTAAGTGGTATTTTTCTGCTATGACTTTAAGGTCAAATACAACTTTATCGACTATAGGAATGCCTGTTAGACAGCGGTCTTTGTGTAATAGAAATTCTGGTTCACCAGGAATAATAACTGGATGGGCTGGATCAATTGGTGTTGCAGATTTAAATCGATTGATCCAGATTTCCATTCGTTTTCCGAATTCAGATTTGTCAATAAAACCGTCAACATCCATAGCCCCTAGGAAGTGTCCTAAGCCTTTCCCTGGAAGCTCGGGGAGTACAGGTAAGAAAGCCACAAAAGGAGGAACCCACGGTCCGAAATTGGCGCCAGATAAGACGCCACTTAATATGTCTACAAGTGCGCCCATGCCGTATCCTTTATGGCTGCCATGGTCTTTGTCACTGCCTAAAGGCAACAAGTACCCTCCCGCTTTTAAATCACGAGGGTCCGTGCTAGGATGCCCATCTTTGGTTTCCAACCAGCCCTCTGGGATGGCTTTGTTTTTGCGCTCAGCAATTTCGAGTTTTCCATTGGCGGCGGCACTGCTGGCCATGTCTATAATGAAGGGTAGTGAATCTCCGGCAGGGATAGCATAGCAAATTGGATTGGTTCCTAACATTCTTTCTTTGCTGTTAGCGGGTGCAACTAGTGGACTTGCATTGGTCATTGCCATACCAATGTAAGTGTGTTCAAGTGCTTTCATTGCATGGTAAGCAGCGATACCAAAATGATTGCTGTTGCTTACAGAAGCAAATCCACTTCCATATTGGTGGGTCTTTTCTATTGCAATATCCATGGCGCGAGGGGCGACAACAAGACCTAATCCGGCATCTCCATCTATGGTGAAAACCGATTTCTTATCGCGGATAATTTTAATATTGGGTTTTGTGTTGATTCGCTTAGCTTCATAAAGACGTATGTAACCGCTTAATCTTGCTACACCATGGGAGTCGATGCCACGCAAATCGGCCTGGATGAGAACATCAGAAGCCAAATTGGCGTCTAAATCGTTGCAACCAATGGCTTTAAACATGCCAACTGTAAAGGTTCTAAGATCATTGCTCTTAATGGTTGTGAATTCGTTCATGATTAATTTTGGTTTTGCATCAAAAGATCAATTATATTCATAGTTTTAACAGGAATTCCGCTTGCATTGGCCACGATATCAATTTGTTTTCGACAAATGTCATCTTCAAAAACCATGGCAATAGCGTCAGACTTTTCGAATTCAGCAATAAGAATTTTGCCCATTTGTCTTGATAGTTCAGTGTTTTCTGAAGCCATAGATGCTCCTGCGCCGCAACATGTGTTGATCAGATTCGGGAAGGTCCAGGTGCAATTTTCCATTTTTTTAGAAAATTCCCCAATCCATTCAGTTCGGCAGCATTCTTTAATTAAAAAATAGTGTCCAGTAATTGCGCTAAGGGTATCTTGACTGATTTGTTGCATTAAGCTATTTATGCCAGAACTGTTTTTAGCCAAATGGGTTGCATTGTTGTGAGAAACCGTATTGTTGAAAATCTTTGGATACTGAATCTGGTAGCAATTGAGGCACTTTGAACTGTTGCAAACCAAATCATTTTGACCAAATACTTGCAAGTTGTATTCAGCTATGGTTTTTGCTGCTTTCAATTCA
>JBIKPR010000095.1:0-7969 GCA_044357345.1 Bacteroidia bacterium | reverse complement strand
ATTTAACCGATAAATCAAGATCCTCTAATTTTTGTTTTATTTGTTCTGCTGCTGCTTCAACTTTCAAACGCTCTTCATCACTTCTATAAATAGGAACAATAACCACTTGAATTGGCGCTAAACTAGGGGGTAAAACTAAGCCTTCATCGTCACTATGTGCCATAATTAAAGCGCCTATTAATCTTGTTGAAACGCCCCAACTAGTAGCCCAAACATGCTCTAATTTGCCCTCCTTGGTTTGAAATTTTACATCAAATGCTTTTGCAAAATTCTGACCTAAAAAGTGAGAGGTGCCCATTTGCAAGGCTTTACCATCTTGCATTAAGCCCTCAATACAGTATGTTTCAACAGCACCAGCAAAACGTTCATTCTCGGTTTTAACCCCACAAATAACCGGCACCGCTAAGAATTTTTCTGCAAACTCTGCATAAACATTTAACATTTGTTTTGTCTCAGCTATTGCTTCATCTGATGTTGAGTGCGCAGTATGGCCTTCTTGCCATAAAAATTCAGAAGTGCGTAAAAACAACCTTGTGCGCATTTCCCAACGCATAACATTTGCCCACTGGTTTATTAGTATAGGAAGGTCTCTATAACTTTGAATCCATCCTCTGTAGGTGTTCCAAATAATCGCTTCACTGGTAGGTCTAATGATTAACTCCTCTTCGAGCTTTGCATCTTCATCAACAACAATTTTTCTATTCTCGTCAACTTTAAGCCTGTAGTGGGTAACAACTGCACACTCTTTGGCAAAACCCTCAGCATTTTTTTCTTCCTTCTCAAAAAATGACTTTGGAATTAACAATGGAAAATACGCATTTACGTGCCCGGTTTTCTTGAACATTTTATCCAATTGGGCTTGCATTTTTTCCCAAATTGCGTATCCATATGGTTTAATTACCATACAGCCTTTCACATCTGCATGCTCTGCCATATCAGCGTTCTTAACCAGGTTGTTATACCATTCGCTGTAATTCTCACTTCTTTTTACTTTCTCAAATGCCATATATTAAATTGGAATGTTTTTTGTATCTTTGATACTGCAAAGGTATTCACTTAAGACCAATTGCACCTAAAAAAATACAGCCATATGAAACAAATCATTTTTGCATCGGTTTCTATTCTGATTTTAAGTTCTTGTAATTTACAAAAACAAGCCTCCAATTTAAATGGTAGAAGCGATGAAGTTTATTTTACACCCAATGACACTAGAAAGAAATCGGATGATTTTGCGGTTTCAAATAGGCAGAATGTAAATCAAACACAAAATAATAACCAAAATAGCAATGCTGGAAATTACACCAGTAGTTATTCTAATCGATTTAGAAATTTTGGAAGTTCCCACAGATTTAGTTACAATAATTACCAAGCAAGTTTAGTTCCAAGCTTATCAAATAACAACTATACCGGATGGAGTATGGGTCTGAGTTATGTTGATACAAGATTTGGATATGCCAGTGGCTTTAATAGTCCATTTTCAATGTACTACGGCTACAACATGCCTTACTACAACCCATTTTACTCTTATGGTTGGGGAAATTCATGGATGAATGGATACTATCCATACTATACTTTTAATCCCTATTTTTATAATCCGTGTTCTTATTATTATGGTTTTGGATATGGTTATTATAATCCATACTACCGAAACTATTACTACAACAATTATAATAACAACAACAATAGTTATTATGGAAACCCTAGCAACCCTAATTATGCTAGAAGAACCGGAAGTACCAACAATCAACCTACAAGCACTACCAGAACATCACAACCACAAAACTCGTCTACCTCTGGAACCAATAACAATAGTGGAAATACCTGGTACAATGGTGGAAATTCTGATAGAGGAACTTCAAGTGGTAGCAGTGGCTCTGGCAGTTCCTCTAGTGGCAGCTCAAGCAGTGGTGGCTCCTCTGGAGGAAATAGCGATAGAGGATCTTCTGGCAGTTCTGGCAGTACACGAAGAAGATAAATAATACTTAAACATGTTGAAATTAGATTTTAAATTATTCGTATTTGTCTATTTGTTTGGTTTTTCATTAAAAGCTCAAAATGAAATAGATGTAGTTAGATATTCCATGCAAACCATTGGAAGCACAGCTAGATCTTACGGTGTTGCAGGTGCTTTTGGTTCAATCGGTGCTGATGCCTCATGCGCAGGAATAAATCCTTCTGGATTGGCACGTTTCCGAAATAGTTCTTTGAATTTAAGCGCAAGTTTTTACAATGCTAAAAATAATGCTACATACATTGGACAATCCTTTAATGACAATAAATTCAATTTTAACATCCCTAATCTGGGCTTAATTGTAAATATACCTGCAGCTGATTACACAAACAAAAAGCCCACCGGATTTGTCAATTTTGTATTCGGTTTTAACATCAATAGATTGAACAATTATAATATGCGAAGTCTATTTTCTGCAAACAATAAAGAAAGCAGTATTACTCAAGATTGGGCTCAAAGGGCCAATAGCACCGATGATATTCCTGCTAATTTTTCGAGATATTCTCTAGAACATTTGGCTTACCAAACATGGGTATTAGATAAAGACACCTCTTCTCCGACTCCTGCCTATAATTCAGCTTATGGAAAAAATGCAGCAATTAATGTAAATCAACAAGGTAGCCTTATTACCAAAGGTGCTTTGAATGATTATAACTTTAGCTTTGCTGGTAATTATAAGCACATATTACTTTTTGGTATTTCGTTGGGAGCAAAAAGTGTTCGTTATGTTCAAAATAACAGTTTTAAAGAAAAGGACAACAAACCAGTAGTTAGAAACAATGAAGATATTGACTACGTGATTTTAGACCAATACCAAAGAACAAATGGAATTGGTTTAAATGCGAAGTTTGGAGTCAACCTAGCCCCTAATGAGTTTGTTAGAATTGGTTATGCATATCATTCACCTACAATCTTTAATTTGACAGATTCATACAGTTATACAATTACTTCAAAATTTGATTATCAAGCCCGCGACCAATTTGGTGACCTTAGAAAAAGTTCTACTGCAACAACAGATGCTACCATTTATAAATATAAAATTTCTGTTCCTGGTAGACATGTGTTTAGCTTAGGACTAGTAAACAAAAATATGGGGTTTTTATCTTTGGATATTGAATCTGTGAATTATAGCCAATCTTACTTGTATGCAAAAGACTATCCTTTTAATGACGAAAATTTAAATATTAAAAAATCAATGAACCCTAGCGTTGTTAATCTTCGTTTAGGCGGAGAATTAATTCAAAATCAATTCCGTATTAGAGCTGGATATGCCCGATATCCTTCTACATACAGAGAAGGTGCAGTTCCCTATGTGAAAAGTTTAGTAAACAATATTTATACTTTAGGTTTAGGTATAAAAGAAAAAAGATACTCGTTTGATATAGCCTTTGTTAATAGTGGCTATGCAAATTACTTTGTGCCCTACACCCTTAGCAATGGCGTTTCTTATGCTATTACAAATAATGTTCGCGCCAATAATTTAATCATCTCAGCTAGCTTTTTAATTGATTAAATTCTTCGACTTCTAAAAATAGTCAGTTTCAGTAGATTTTAGTATTTTTGTAGGGTTAATGAAACCTACTGATAAATACGCAGAAAGAGGCGTTTCTTCTCAAAAAGAAGACGTACATAAAGCAATTGCTCATATTGACAAGGGTTTATTCCCACAAGCTTTCTGCAAAATTATTCCTGATGTTTTAGGAAATGATCCTGATTTCTGTAATGTAATACACGCAGATGGTGCTGGAACAAAAAGTAGTTTAGCCTACTTATATTGGAAAGAAACAGGTGATATATCCGTTTGGCGAGGCATTGCTCAAGACGCAATTGTCATGAATATTGATGATTTACTTTGTGTTGGTATAACTGATAACTTTTTGTTGTCAAGCACTATTGGCCGAAATAAAAAGAGAATACCAGGTGAGGTAATTGCCGAAATCATAAATGGAACAGAAGAATTTATTGAATCATTAAAGATACATGGCATCAATATAATTAGTGGTGGTGGTGAAACTGCTGATGTAGGAGATTTAGTTAAGACTATCATTGTTGATAGCACTGTCACAGCAAGAGCTAAAAGAAGTGACATTATTTCTAACCACAAGATTCAAAATGGAGACGTCATTATTGGTTTGGCCTCTGATGGCTTAGCAACATACGAAAAAAACTACAATGCTGGAATGGGCAGCAATGGTCTAACCAGTGCAAGACATGATGTGTTTGACAAAGAATACCGCAGTAAATATCCTGAATCATATGACGATTTATTGTCTGCTGATCTCGCCTATACCGGCAGTTTAAAACTTACTTCAGCAATTGAAGGTATTTCATTAGACGCTGGAAAAATGGTGTTATCCCCAACCAGAACTTATGCGCCAATAATCAAATCTATTTTAGCCGATTTAAAAGAAAACATACATGGTATGGTGCATTGCACAGGTGGAGCTCAAACCAAAGTATTGCATTTTGTTCAAGCGCCTCTTCACATAATTAAAGACCAATTATTCCCTACACCTATTTTATTCAAGACAATTCAAGCTCAAAGTGGAACATCTTGGGAAGAAATGTATAAAGTTTTTAATATGGGTCACCGTCTAGAAATTTATGTAAAACCAGAATTTGCAGATCAGATCATCAAAATTTCTGAATCATTTGGAGTTGCTGCTAAAGTTATTGGTAGAGTTGAAAACTCAAGCCATAAACATGTTAGTATTATCGGTGAAAACGGAACATTTATTTATTAATTAATAACCATCTGTTATTATACTCTTTTGATAATAAAAACAATGTGAGATTTAGTTAATCTTTATAACAAATTTTATATTGATTAGTTTATTTTTGCACCCATTTTAAAGTAACATATGCTCAAAATTTTTGGCTTAATCTTATTACTTCCCTTTACCGCTTTTTCTCAAAATAAAGATACGGTTAAAACAGAATTACACCTTTCAAATATTAAACAATTAAGTTTTGGCGGTGATAATGCTGAAGCTTACTTTAGTTTTAATGGTAAGTTTTTAAGTTTCCAGTCAAATAATTCAAAATGGGGTCTTAAATGTGATCAAATTTTTTCAATGGATATCAAAAAGGCTATCAAACAAAAAAGTTTGTATATGCCTCAACTTATTAGCACAGGAAAAGGCAGAACAACATGTTCTTATTTTATGCCAAATGATAAGTCTATCCTATTTGCAAGTACACACCACCACATGGACACCTGCCCAGCTGTAACGCCTTATAATCCAAAAGCAAAGTATGTTTGGCCAGTATATCCAGAATTTGATATTTTCATTTCAGATGTTAAAGGCAAAATTATAAAACAATTAACTGACACCTTCGGTTATGATGCAGAAGCCACCGTCAGTCCTAAGGGTGATAAAATTGTATTTACCAGTACAAGAAGCGGAGATCTAGAACTATGGATTATGAATATTGATGGCTCAGGGTTAAAGCAACTCACTTCAGGTTTAGGATATGATGGAGGTGCCTTCTTCTCCCCAGATGGCAGCAGACTTGTTTTTAGAGCTTCTAGGCCTAAGACTGAAGAAGAAGTTAAAGAATATAAAGATCTATTGGCTCAAGGCCTTGTTGCGCCTACCAATATGGAAATTTATGTTTGTGACATTGACGGTAACAATCTAACACAAATTACCCATTTAGGTAAAGCCAATTGGGCGCCATTTTTTAGTCCTGATGGAAAGAAAATCATATTCTCTAGCAACCACGCATCACCTCGTGGCTATTCATTTCAATTGTATATGATTCATTTGGATGGATCCAACTTAACTCAGATAACAACAGAAAGCAACTTTAATGCATTTCCAATGTTTAGTCCAGATGGCAAAAAACTTGTTTGGAGCAGCAATAGAAATAATGGTGGTACAAGAGATACCAATTTATTTATGGCAGACTGGATTGATTAAGCCTATTTTAAAGCGAATAATATTAGCAAACCCGCTAGTATTCTGTACCATCCAAAGGGTTTAAATCCATATTTATTTAATATGCCAACAAAGGTCTTAATGGCAATTAATGCAACAATAAATGCGATTACATTGCCGGCAATAAATAAAGTAACATTGCCTGAATTCGATAATATCATTTCATATCCTTTCTTCTCACCCAAAGGTAATTTCCAATCTTTCAAAAAGATTGAGTAGACAGTCACTGCAAACATAGTAGGTACCGCTAAAAAAAATGAAAATTCTGCAGCTAATTTTCTGTCTAGCTTTTGTTGCATACCTCCAATAATTGATGCTGCTGAACGGCTTACACCAGGCATCATTGCCAAACATTGCCAAAATCCAATAGTAATTGCATTTTTATATGTTATCTGATCATCTTGAACTTTAATTGGATTCTGAAAAAATTTATCAATAAACAAGAGAACAACTCCTCCAAGAATCATTGCAATGGCAATTGGTATCGGCTTTTCTAAAACTGCCTCTATTTTATCGTCAAATAGATATCCAAGCACCAAAGCTGGAATGACGGCAAAAGCCAATTTATAATAAAACTTAAGATTGCTAAGATTAAAAAATTTCTCTCTATAAGCCACAACAACAGAAAGTATAGCCCCAAATTGAATGGATACTTGAAACATTTTTACAAACTCATCCTTTTCAATACCAAGGAAAGAACTGGTAAAAATCATATGAGCTGTTGAAGAAACAGGCAAATATTCTGTTAATCCTTCTATGACAGCTATTATAATAGCATCTATTAAATTCACTTAGAATCTTCTTGTGCTTCTTGACCTTTTGGTGTGTAAAGAATAGAGAAAACACCTAAGCCAAAACCCAATAATACAATGATTGGTGCAACTGTAATTTTAATAGGAGCATCAAATGGTAAATCTTTGCCACTTCCCATAACGATAAAACCTATAACAATTACTGCTACACTTGCAATAAGCAGAAAATAATTTTCTTTCTTAAATACCATTGTAGGAACTGCTTTCTTTTCTGGCTGTTTTGCGATTTTTGATTTATTTGGTGCTGCCATATTATTTTAATAAAGTTGGTCTATTTTTAATTTTAAATATCTTTTGGTTGAGAAGAATACACTAATCAACGAAATAAGTAGGGCCAAAACTAATAAAAATCCTGCTAAACTTGCATACTGTACAATAAATAATTGCCAGTTATTTTGCTGAAGATGGGTTTCTACAACATATACAATGCCTGATAACATTGAAATAGCTAGAAAAACTGACAAAAGTGCATAAATCGAATACATTCCTAAGAATGGCCTGATAATAAACCAATCTGATGCACCAACATATTGCATACTCTTTATAATAAAGCGGCGAGCAAACATATTAATTCTAACAGTGCTATTGATTAAAGCCAAAGCAATTACAAGAAATATCACAGCCAATGCCAGTAATATAAATTCTACCGTTTTAAAGTTTTTATTAATTTGAGTTAATAGATTTTTTCCCAAGTCATCTTTCGCATATTTTACATCATCAACATTGGGTAAAAGTCTTAATTGCTTCTCAATCAAATCCATTTTACCCTCTTCAGCAAAATCTGCTTTAATATTTAACTGCAAGGTATGTGGTATTGGGTTGTAGCCCAAAGTTTTTATAAAATCATTCCCTAACCTTTTAATTTCTTTTCTTGCAGCGATTTCACGGTCTATAAAAACAGTTGAATTCACAAAAGATAATTTCTTAACTTGTAATTCTATTTGTTTTGCTTGATCTGTATTTGTCGAATCTGTATAGAAAACAAATACCTCAAAATTTTGCTGATAAAACTTTGCCAAATGCTTGGCATAGATCGAAACTACACCGAGCAAACCAACAATAAATAAAACCAATGTCATACTAATAATGGTTGGCCAAAATGAAGTACGCTTTTTATATGTTTTTTCTTGTTTCAAAATCTTTGACAAATTTAGCAATAAATATCGAATTGCTTATACTGCAACAGGTGCTTTAATTGCTGGATG
>JBIKPR010000094.1:0-7995 GCA_044357345.1 Bacteroidia bacterium | reverse complement strand
GAAATTAATTGTTGTTTCACTGTCAATGGCAGGTTGGATTTTGTTAAGTAGGGTGGTTAAGTTGCCTAATTTAACATGGTTGCAAGCTCCAATTATTGCGCCACATTTCGTGTGTCCTAATACAACAATTAATTTCACACCAATCTCATGAATGCCAAATTCCATACTTCCGAGTATGTCTTCATTCAAAATGTTTCCTGCTATTCTCACACTAAATATGTCGCCCAATCCAAGATCAAATATATGTTCGGTAGTGGTTCGTGAATCAATACAGCTTAACACAATTGCAAAAGGGTTTTGTCCAAAAGATGTCGCGTTTACCTGTTGTTTCAAATATTTTTCAGCCCATTTTCCATTCACAAATCTTTCGTTTCCATTTTTTAAAATCTCAAGAATGTTATCAGGTGAGAGCTTTTCCTGTGTAGCCTTGTCTAGAACATTTACAAATTCAATGCGGTCTTCTAAATGGTATAATGATTTTATGCCCAAAACATTGACTTTGATATTTTTTAAGCCGCTAACAGTGTTTTTGAAATCGTTTATAATATCCAAGACATCTTGATCAATGTAATCGGAATATGTTGCATCTATAATTACTTTTGAGTTTTCTGGGATATTCCATAAGGTGTCTTGAATGCTGGCTTTGTTCAAGAATGAAACCTGGTTAGGAAGCTCAATTCGTATGGTTTCATCCAAGTGTAAAGTTTCCTTTTTTATAACAAATGGGTTTTTGAAATTGCTTCTTAATAAATAGAAAATACTAATACCTAAACCAATCAAAACACCAACCAATAAATCTGTAAAAACGATTGCCAAGATGGTGCATACGAATGGGATAAATTGATTGTATCCCCTAGAATACATGTCTTTATAAAGCCCTATTTTCGTTAGTTTATAACCTGTTACCAATAAAATTGATGCCAAGGAAGCCAATGGAATTAGATTTAAAAATGGCCCAAGCAATAGCAAGCTAAGCAACAAGAAAATCCCATGAAAAATACTGGATAATTTGGTTTTACTACCGGCGTTGATGTTTACTGAACTTCGAACAATAACGGAGGTGATTGGGATCCCACCAATAAACCCTGAAAGCATATTTCCAGCACCTTGCGCCAGTAACTCAACGTTAGGTGATGCAAGTCGTTTCTCAGGGTCAAGGTTTTCAACTGCTTCTAAATTTAATAAAGTTTCAAGTGATGCGACAATGGCAATGGTCAATGCGATGATCCAAACATCGTGGTTCCCAATTTCTGAAAAATTAGGCAATACCAGCAATTGTTGATACCCTACAAATTTAGGAATATTTACCAGATGGGACTCTTGTATGTATAAATTGGGTAAATAAAGTTTAAAAATCTGGTTGAGAAATATACCTAAAAAGACCACAAACAATGAGGCAGGTAATAACTGTATTTTTTTCAATCTAGTCTTGTCCCAATAGACCAATGCAAACAATGATATCATAGAAACCACGATGGCTCCCCAAGAAAAATAATTGAAAATTTGCAGCAGTTCTGAAAACGTATTTTCTCCGTCAGCTTGAGAAAATGAAAAATCATCTTCAGGGTCTTTGTCATATCCTACTGCATGGGGAATTTGTTTCAAAATAAGAATGACGCCAATCGCAGCCAATAATCCTTTAATTACATTCGAAGGGATATAATTGGCAATAAAACCGCCTTTAAGGAGACCTAATACAATTTGAAAGGCACCAGCCAAAACAACAGCGAGCAAAAATGTTTCGAAACTGCCTAGTTTTAATATAGAACTTAAAACTATGGCAGACAATCCTGCTGCTGGTCCACTCACACTTGTATGCGATTGACTTAAAAAGCCAACGATTATTCCACCAATTACACCAGAAATAATACCGGAAAGTAATGGCGCTCCACTGGCCAATGCAACACCAAGACAAAGTGGGAGTGCAACTAGAAAAACAACTAATCCTGCAGGCAAATCATATTTTAATTTATTTAACATCGTGTTCGCTGATTTGAATATTTAACAATTTAATCATGCGCAATTTAGGCATTCTATTTTTACTTTATCATAGATTGTTTTTATAAGATTTAAATACTGTTATGCGTTACAAATTCAGTGAAAAACTACTTTAATTTGTTTTATATGTTCTGTTACAATTTTATGGAATTTCATCGATTTTGCTAAAAATGAAATATTTTAATTTAAAATTGCACCCTCAATTCATGCTTTTTGAATTTAACTGACATATATCAAACGCACAAAAACTTGGTTTATAACCTAGCGCTTCATTATGTCCAGAATACAGAAGATGCTGAGGAGATTACCCAAGACGTCTTTCTGGCTGTGCACCAATCGCTTGTGAATTTTAAAGCCCAATCAAATATTAAAACTTGGATCTATAGAATTACGATTAATAAATCCCTCGATTTTTTAAAGGCGCAAAAACGGATAAAACGCTTTGGCTTGCTAACTTCTTTGTTTTTTGATAACAGCAACGAAATTAAATTTGAACAGTCTGATTGTAAGCACCCGGGCATAATTTTAGAAGAGAAAGAGGCTTTGGGTAGATTGTTTAAAACCATTAATCAATTGCCCGACAATCAAAAAACTGTTTTGATTTTATCTAAAATTGAAAATAAATCTCAAAAAGAAATAGCAGAGATTATGAATTTGAGTGTTAAAGCAGTTGAATCATTGTTTCAAAGAGCTAAAAATAATATTGAAAAAAAATACATATCACAAAAGGATTCGTTAAATAAGATCGTCTAAATAAAAATAAAATGAATCCGTATCATCCAATAGACCGTTTAAGCCAAATTGAGAAAGTGGAGGTGCCAAATGGTTTGCTTGAAAAAATTCATAAGCGGGTACTAGCATATTCATCCGAAAATTTTTCCAAGAGAATTTCATATGCTCTTGCAGCTTCTATTACATTGTTTCTTTGTGTTAATGTTGGTGTGCATGTTTTTAGAGGAAAATCGACAGCTAAAATGGCTTTTTACAGTCAAGTTACTTCCAATAATGAACTATACAAATGAATAAAGTAAGATTATTAACCGTTGTTGCAATCCTTTTGCTGACAACAAATTTAATTTCATTGGCATTTATCTTTAGCAACAAGCCAGGTAGGAGAGAAGGTCCTAAAGATTATATCATTGAAAAATTGGGTTTTGATGAAAATCAAGCAAACGAATATCAAAAATTAATAGATGTTCACAAAACAATTATTGGTCAATCTGATCAGAAAATCCATGCACTCAAAAGTCAATTGTATATCGGTTTAAATAAAAATGATAAGCCCCAAAACGATTCTTTAATTAATGCAATTGCTCAAGTTCAAATTTATATTGAAAACACCCATTGTAATCATTTTAAAGACATCAAACTATTGTGTCAGCTTTCTCAAATCAAAGCTTATAATGCTTTGTTGTTAGAAATGTCAGATTTGTTTTCTCCCGGCAAAAAACCTCGAAGATGAGTTTTTCTTTTAGATGTATTTTTTTAGTATTGGGATTGAATTTCAGTATTGCTAGTGCTACACCTTTGGCTGCATTGAGAGTTGTACTCAAACGTCCTACTCAAGCGGATTCAATAAATATTGATGTTTTTAAATGTTACGTTTCCAATATTGTAATTTCTGATTCAAATAATCATAAAGACTTAAGCTTGAGCAATTGTCATTTATTGGATTTTACAAATTCTGATACTGCTTTGGTGTTTTTAAGTCCATTCTCGAATGCTCATTCACTTGGATTTAATCTTGGGCTTGACAGCATAATCAATACCTCTGGGGCATTGGGTGGCCAATTAGATCCGAGCAAGGGCATGTATTGGACTTGGCAAAGTGGGTATATCAATTTTAAAATAGAAGGCTCATCTCCATATTGTTCTGCAAGAAACCACGAGTTTCAATTTCACGCAGGAGGGTATGCATATCCTTATAATGCTCTTAATTCTATCAATCTTGAACTTTTACCCAATAAGCCTTTTCTCATCGAAATTGACCTTGCGTTATTTTTTAAATTGATTGCATTAAGAGATCTCAACCATGTAATGTCACCCGGACCAAATTCCATAAAAATATCCAAGGCTTTGGCTTCTTGTTTTAAAATAATTGAGGATGAAAAATAAAATAATTCTTCTATTGTTTTCGATACTATTTCTCGCGCTAATTTCAATAGATAAAAATACACTGTATTATCCAAAATATTTTCCGAAACCTATATATCAATTTGAAAAAAACGAGAGCAGTCAATTGAAAATAGAATTGGGGCGCACATTGTTTTATGACCCAATTCTATCCTTGGACAATACAATATCTTGTGCGTCTTGCCACAATCCTTACAATGCTTTTGCTCATGTTGACCACAGTTTAAGCCATGGTATCAATGACAAAATCGGGAAACGCAATGCGCCCGTCTTATTTAATTTGGCTTGGCACAAATCTTATATGTGGGATGGTGCAATTAACCATATAGATGTTCAAGCCCTAGCGCCTATGTCTCACCCAGATGAAATGGGGGAGACCATTTCAAATGTATTGCTTAAGTTGAATAAAAATCAATCCTACAAACAGCTTTTTTACCAAGCTTATGGCGACTCTCTTATTAATTCTGAAAGAACACTGAAGTCTATCTCTCAGTTTTTGTTGAGTTTAATCAGTTCAAATTCGAGATACGACAGTATGCTGCTTGGTAAATTGAGCTTTAACTTGCAAGAACAAAATGGTTACCGTTTGTTTAAATTGCATTGTAATACCTGCCATAAAGAACCTCTTTTTTCAAGTTTTGAATTTAAAAACAATGGTTTATCCATTGATACAAGTTTGAATGACTACGGACGCTACCGTGTTAGTTTGATACCGAAGGATTCATTTAATTTCAAGGTCCCTACTTTACGAAATATCGAATTTTCATATCCGTATATGCACGATGGAAGATTTAAAAATTTGGCCCAAGTAATGAACCATTACAATTCAATAGGTTTAAGTGATGGAAAAATCTCTTCTGAACTTCAGAGAAATATAAATTTAAGCAGCAATGAGAAGGTTGATATTATTGCGTTTCTTCGAACACTAACGGACAAGAAGTTTTTATTTGATTCCAAACATGCTTACCCCAAAAATAAACAATGAGGATAAAAGGTTTTTAATTTTATTATCGTCTAAACATAAAAACATGAATAAAATATATCTAAGCGTTTCTTTAATTGGTTTTTCAATAAGCAGTAATGGTCAATTGATATTTTCAGGGAATTCGATTGAACAACATTATTTTTCGTATTTAAGAAATGGAATATAATTTCTAAAAACAGCAAACAACACTTTCTATAAACCAATAAAAATATAAAAATGATTAAAAACATTTGCCTTTTTACTGCAATTATTTATTCAACGATTGCCTGCTCACAAACCAATCCAGTTATTACCTCTTGGTTGCAAAATACCACGGGGATTTTGGGTAGACATTATGTAAACGGCAACTCAACCCCCATCAAGGATGCTGATACGGCCAATGTTATGACGGTTTCGTATTCGGGTAATTGGGTCTATGTGAGGACTAACGGCGTTCCTGCATACATTACTGGGCCATTTTTAGACGGTAATCCTTCTTTTACTACCGCTCAAAGAGCAATTTTTAAGCTAAGTTTAAACCCTGCAAAAAACACAGGAACTTTTACCAACACCAATGGAGGAAATATAGGACTATTCATCAATGGTGTGGCCTTGTTCGACTACCGTGATGGTGTTTCTTGGAGCAATGCCAATAATGTACTAAAAGGCGGTCCTCTGGGTGGAATGGGCGATAATGTGTGGAACCGTGATGCAGTTGTTGCAGAGCGAAAAGGTTTCGATTGTGCAAAAGGTCATCCTGCGATGGGCAACTACCACCACCATCAAAATCCAAGCGCATTTAACCTCGATCGGAATGTGGTTTCAACTGTTTGTAACTTATACAATGCCGATGGTCTATATGTGATTGACTCTTCAAAACATTCGCCCCTAATTGGCTTCTCCTATGATGGATTTCCAATTTATGGCGCTTATGCGTATAAAAATGCAGATGGAACTGGTGGTATTGTGCGGATGAAATCGGGATTTAAATACAGAAATATTAGCACCAGGACCACCAATTTTAGTGGTAGCCCAGTAACTGCTGGCCCGGTAGTTTCAAGCACCTATCCCTTGGGCTATTTTAGAGAAGATTATGAGTTTGTGATGGGTACAAGTGATGATGTATTGGATGTTCACAATGGTCGTTTTTGTGTCACACCAGAGTATCCTAAGGGAATTTATTGCTACTTTGCTACTGTGGATGCAAATTGGAATTCAGCTTATCCTTATGCTGTTGGTCCAACATTTTACGGGGTTAAAAATGCGGTAAAAGTGAACACTATTATCGAACCAGTAACTATCTACAAGTCAAATAATACAGGTATTGAATCTTTTATTCAAGAAATGAACATTAGCATTTATCCAAATCCTGCCAGCGATTTATTGGCAATACAATGCAATGAGCTTAACCGTGAAAATTTAAGTATTGAATTGTATGATTTTACTGGCAGATTGATTCAATCTTGCGTTTTATGGCAGGGGAGTACCATTGCTTATTTTGATACTCAAACTTTGTATGCGGGACAGTATTTTGTAAAAATAAATACGCCTACAAGGGTTTATCCCCGCAGTGTAAGCATCATTAAATAACATAAAATGTCAAAATTATCTAAGCGTTTTTCATTACTGGTCTTGGCCGTTTTGATGTTCGGCTTTATCAATGATTCGACTCATTCAATTAATGATTTTAGCCTTAAAAACATTGATGGAAAAATGTTTCTTTAAGCAATTATAAGGAGGCTAGGGGATTTTTCATTGTATTTACCTGCAACCACTGTCCTTTTGCGAAATTGTATCCTGAACGTTTTAACCAATTAAATTTTAAATACAAATCATTAGGTGTTCCTTTAATTGCAATTAGTTCTACAGATACCTTTATGTACGCTGAAGACACATATCCCAAAATGGTGAAAAAGGCCAAAAAAGAGAGGTTCAATTTTCCTTATCTTTTTGATGGTACCCAATCGGTAGCAAAGAATTTTTCTGCTCAAAAAACACCACACGCATACGTATTATGGAAAGTAAATGGTAAATGGATGGTAAAATACGATGGTGCTATTGATGATAATGGAAACAATCCAGATAAGGTCTGCAAGCATTATGTTGCCGATGCTGTAGATTCATTGCTTAGTAATAAACCTGTTGAGGTGAGTCAAACCAGATCAATTGGCTGTCAGATTCTTTTTAGAAAATAGCCATTTTTGACGTTTCGATTAATCAAGTAAATGGGTCTGGTTTTGCGTACGATAAACGCCCCAATTGATTTGTTTTATGGTAGCCATCCAAACCTGATCCAGCGATACTTCCTGATTTTTCGAGGTCTAAATATCCATCTTCATACAAATTGTCAGCTGGGAAGTAAACACTCAGTATTTCGCCAACAATTAAACTGCTGTTGTTGGACTTTATGTCAATAATTTCTTTGAATTCTAATGCTATTTGAATTTTACTTTTCAAAACAAACGGGGCATAAAAACCATTTTTGTATTCTGAATTCAAGCCACAGGTTTCAAATTCAGATACTTCAATAGGATACCGAGCTGAAGTTTGATGCGCTTGCTTGTATATCTCTTCCGTGATATGGTTTACCGTATAATATTGGCTTTCAATAATGTTGGGAACTGTGTGCCTCAAATGTGCTTCTGGTCGGGATATGAATCCCAGCAAACATGGATTCGCCCCTAAATGAACAAAAGAATTGAAAATGGCTAAATTTTCAATTCCATTTTTGCCTTTAGTTCCGATTAATCCAATGCTTTTAAATCCAGTTAGTGAATTGATGAAATTTGCACGTTTTCTTGAATCCATCTCAAGAAGCATGCTTTGATTAAAATGATTAAGTGTTTGCGACATACTTGGTATCAATTAAACCAAGCTTGCTCAATATTGTTTGAAACCAA
>JBIKPR010000093.1:0-7996 GCA_044357345.1 Bacteroidia bacterium | reverse complement strand
ACTTTAAACTGCCCGGTCAGCACAGCATCATTATTCGTGAAACCAATACCTGTACTTCCTTTGACACCATAAGGCTAAGTACTAGACCAAAACCAACAGCAGTATTCAATTCAACAGACACTGGATTTTGTGAGAATGAAGGCCGCGCCGTTACTTTCTTTAATAAATCGTATGCCGTTGACACCATCGTTAAAAATGTGTGGGACTTTGGGATACTCGATACCGAAAACAACGATTCCGTAATTACATACGGATTCGCCAAAGCGGGTCAATACCTCATAAAACTGCGTGTAACGTCAAAGTACGGCTGTTGGCACGACACCTTCCAACAATTTACCATCTATCCTTCCCCCCACCCAAAATTTGATGTGGTAAATCTCGACTCCTGTTTTAACAACAACCAAGTGACATTTATTAACCGCACTGTTGTAGACTCTTCACTTTTTCAATGGTATAAATGGTATTTCTCTGAGGGCTATGTCATTTCACGCAACAATCCTGTAGGCCCTAGAAAATATACTGCCCCCGGTAAATATACCGCCAACCTCATTTACAATTACAACAATGGTTGCTTCGATACCGCCAAAGCCTATATTTCTATTTACGATAATCCGAAAACCGATTTCAAACTGTTCAATGCAGCGCCTTGTTATGGCGATTCGGTTCGTTTCGTCAACCTCACAAGTTCTAGCCATACTCCCTTGTTTTACAAATGGCAATTCGGCGATTCTAAAGAAAGTTTTGCTACAAACCCCAGCCACCTCTATGCCAGCAAAGGACAATATTCGGTAAAACTCATAAGCCGTTCGCCTCAATACTGCTCAGATTCTATTAGTAAAACCATATTCCTGAACGGTGGTATTCGCGCCGACTTTAAAATTAATGACACCCTTCAATGCTTCGATCAACACACCTTCAAACTCAGCAATGTATCGTTTACCGATTCTGGCAAACTGGTTTCTAGCAAATGGTCATTTTCCGATGGCAGCACCCGCAGTATGTTGGATTCTGTAGACAAGAATTTTGCCACAGCAGGTGCTTACCGCATACAATTAAAAGTGGCCAACAGTTCAGGTTGCTCAGACAGCATCAGCAAGAACGTTCGGGTGGCAAACAACCCAAAAGGAAGCATAGTGGTTAACCAGGCCTCTCAATGTGAAAACAATCAGAATTTTAATTTTACATTTTCTCCGCTTTATTCAGGTCTCAACATCAAGAGCTACCGCTGGACTTACAGCAACGACAGCAGTATGGGTGTGGCCAATTTGAACAACCTTAAATTTACCCCCCCAGGACTGTATCAAGTACAATTAAAAACCAAGTCGAACGACGGATGTGAAGCCCTCAGCACACGCAAGATCTCTGTAAATCCGACACCCATTGCGAAATTTGACATCCCAGCAAAAATCCAATGCTTCAGTGGGCATGCCTTTCAACTGAACAACCAATCGAGCTTATCACAAGGTAAAATCAAGAACTACAGCTGGGATTATGGCGATGGAAAAATATCGACCTTGCAAAATCCAAGTTCTAAATCGTACAGCAAAGAAGGAAACTATTTAATTGAATTAAAAGTTGAATCAGATTCTGCTTGCTTCGCCAGCGATACAATCCGTGTGTATGTTACCCCAAAAGCAAACATTCAAATTACCAATACCCCTAACGTGTGTCTAAACGACAGCTCGATTTTTAAGGCAAACTTTAATGGTGGAAAATTTATAAGCCTGCGTTGGGAATTCGGCGATATGAATTCGTCAACGGCCACTTCGCCCAAACATGTTTATGCCAAGGCGGGTTCTTACCCCATAAGACTTATTACAAGCTCGGGGCAAAACTGTGTTGACACCACCCTAGCAGCGTCCAATGCCCTGGTGTGGAACCTACCGACAGTATACTTCAAAACCAGCTACACCGATGGTAAAAACAAAAACACTTTTGCAAAATTCAGCAATACCAGCCGCGTTTCTAAAACCCAAGATTGGAACTTTGAGTCTTTTGGTAGAAGCCAATTAAAAGACACCACCCTCAACATCAAAGATTCGGTGACCCTCAAAGCGACCTTAAGAATTTCGGATTACAATGGCTGCTTTAATTCAAAAACAGAATACGTCTTTATTGCAGGTCCATTCATTTCTTTCATCCCAAATGTCTTTACCCCCAATGGCGATGGCATTAACGAGGGTTTCGGACCCAAAGGCATACAGTTTAACCGCGACTATACATTCACCATTTACAACCGCTGGGGCGAAATTGTATTTTACACGGAAGACCCCAACGAAACCTGGGATGGCCAATACCACAACAAGCTCTGCCCAATAGGCGTGTACATTTACAAAATCGATTTGCGCGACATTTATGGCCGCACCCACAATTTGGATGGTAGTTTTTTGATGAAGTATTAGCGAACAACAGCGAAACAATATCTGTCATTGAATTATCCTTAAGTTCAACAACGAAATACTAGAGCATCTAGTCATCCCGTAGCGTGACGCAACGAAGTGTAGTCTCTGCTACTGGGATCAATTTACCCCTCCTATCATGATCTTGTTGATGTTATAGCAAACGGATAAAACTTAAGAAAACAATATCCGATGATTGACTTAGAATTACAATAATCCTTGCGTCACCAACAAGCCTCGAAACCGAAATGACAATAATGGAATGCCGTCTCAGGGGTGTTTTCCACCCTTGAGCTCGAAACCGAAATATGTCAGTGGGGTGTTTTCCTCCCCAATGGTAATTTAACGAAATGATAATTATGCACCCTCTCCCGCTCTCCGCTCTAGCCCACTAGCCATAACTTGTTTTGCTTCATACACCAAGGCTTGCTGCCGCGCCGCCTCATGTATGTGCAAAAATTACGCTATGCCTACATGGGGCTGCCACTGCTACCGGGGGTGGGCATTTGGGATGAATTATTATTACGCTTACTAAACAAAAACGAAACAACACTTGTAATTTACAATTGTCAATTGTGAGATTCTTTTTATTATTGCATTGAAGAAAACAAAACTTTAAGCTAATAAAACTATTTAAATCATGAATTCAAAAACCAAATTCCTATTCATCTTATTCGTATTTTTCACACTTACAAACCATTCAATTCTAGCACAAAAAACAAGCAACTTATCATTTGGAATCGGATTAAGCACTCCACTTGGGCGATTGGCAAAAACTAACTTTTATGACAGCACCAATGGCTATGGAACTGGAGCTATTTGCTATACCTTAAGATACGAAAGAACAAACGCTAAAGGTTGGGGCTCATTTATAGATTTTCAAAATGCAAGTATAAATTTTGATGCAGACAAATACATTTATGACACCAAACAATATCTTGGTGCAGGATGGAACTGGGTAGAATACAACAGCATTAGATATAATGTAAAAACTTTGAATTCTGGTGTTCAATACACGTTAAATAAAGACCAAAAATTTAAAGTAACAGGCTTCCTTGGATTGGGAATTGGAATTTCAAGAAAGAAGTACCTCGATTATACGTTTACCTATGGGGGCAATAGCGTTAAAGGTATAGAGTCTTCCGAAAAAAGCACTGAACTAAACATCAACATCGGATTTAAAACCAGCTATGAACTAAGCACAAAATTGGCACTAAACTTAAAGTTCAATTATCTAGGCAATTCTGCAAACATTAAAAACAATTATCAAATATACCGAAATGGACTTCCATACAGTAATTTCAGTAGCACCTATATCCAACCAATGTCTATGAGGACCATAACTTTGGGGGTAGCGTATAATTTATCTAGCGGTAAATAATTTCAGAATTTTAAAAGGCATTTTTTTAATTCTATCAATTTGCGTTTATAAATTCAATAACGAACATTTCCCTGGAATAGCATCAAGCTAATTTTATTGTTTACACTTGTCAACTTTAAACTGTAATGTGCTCAGGTAGTATCAGAAATTAAGCATTGTAGAAAGACAACCATTTATACTGATTTAAAAACAGCAAAACGAAAACATTCTTTAGCAATTCTCGAGATTTCTCGAGAAATCTCGAGAATTCTTGAGCTTCCTTGAGTTTTCTTGAGAAATTGAATTAAACAGGATTAGTTAAAACTCACTTTTATTACGTTCTTCAAATCCTCTGTTCTATTAATAAAAATGTATGCATGTATGATTGTGCAAGGATACTTTTGTTTTTATATTGCACAATTGTGCAGGGATATTATTATGAAAACCATAATGGATAAATCAATAAGAATTATTAAAGTGCAAAAGGGTTTTGATAAAAAAACAATTCACCAATCAATTTTTTTAAGGCCTTAATGCACAAAATATTTTTATTTCAATTTAAAGTTAAATGTAATTGTTCCTTCCTGACTAACTGAATTAGCTGATTCATTAAATCTTGAACTTTTCAAATAATTAATTGCTACATTTACTAGACAATCAGAAGCTTTAGATAATGGGCTGATATTGTCAAGACGAATTGTTCCATCAGGAAGTAAAGTAACTTCTAAAACCACTTTGCCTTCATCATTGCAATTATTTTTTCCTACACCCAATTTAAAACTTCTTCCTCTGAATGAATGGGTCATTCCTGTACCATCTCTGCCAACACCATTAGAAGATCTAATAGGATCTCCCACGGGCTGATTATTTGTGATTTTATTTCTGTGCAAAAAGACTAAAGCATCATCAACTGGCCTAGGTTTGTCGTTGGGCGTTGCTTGGCTTGCGCCTTTGGTTTCACTTGCCTTCTTGATTGCTACAGCATCTTGGCTGGTTGTTTGCGCAACTGCTTCTGATGAACTTGGTTCAATTGGAACGGCTGAGCGCGGAACAGCCTCAAGCTTTCCATTTGAGCTATCTTTTTGTCGCATTTGAATGTCAATTGCAGTTTCACAATTAATCTCAGAGAAAACACTTCTATATGCCGTTTTACCCACTAAATTTAGACAATAATCGCTTGATACTGCATCATAAATTGGATTTATAATATACTTACCATTCTCATCAATCAAACCAAATTTTAATCCATAATTTACAAGTGCATAAGCTCCATTAAAGGGGTATGCTTGGTCGAATTGAGGACTTATACAAATCTTACCGGTCTTGTTAACATAGCCATATTTATTAGCAATCCTTATGGCCGCTAAATCATTATTTTCAAATTGAGAGGCTTCATCAAATTGGCAATCAATCATTATTTTCCCTAATCTATTACACCAACCAAATTTACCATTATTTTCAACCAAATAACTTTCTCCATCCACCAACATCTTATCATAAATAGGATTTACCATACATTTTCCTTTGATATCAATAATTCCATATTTTCCACTTAACATTACAACCGCTTGACCTTGTATAAACCCATCAATGACATCTTCAAATTGATAATTAATAATAAGATTCCCCTTTTTATCAATGAAACCCCATTTATTGTCTTTATTCATAACAGCGCACAAACCTTCAGAAAAATCTCCCCCCTTAGTAAATTGAGGTAATATAACTGTTCTGCCGTCTTGATCAACAAAACCCCAGCATAGTGTACCATTAAGGACTGAACTAAATGCGGCTAATCCCTCTTGAAATATCCTAACTTCAACAGCATTTTTAATCGAAAACATGATGTCCCCATTTAAATTTATTGCCATTGGATCTGAATTTTCTGATATTACCCAAGCTTTATTCTCATTAAAAATAGTGGCCTGCCTATATTTGGGCATGATGGTATAACGCCCATCCTCAGCAATATAACCCCATTGTTGAACCTTGCCAGTAGATTTAACCAAAGCTAGACCATTTCTGAATAATGAGGCTTCACTAAATTGAGGATTTATGACAAGTTTTCCTTCTAAGTCAATGTATTGATAGTATTCCCCATTTTTCACAGGAATCAATTTTGACACATTTAAATCATTTCCATTTTGATTACACGAGATCAATAAAATCATCGAAAAGAAGAGACCGATAATGTGACTTTTATTTAAAAAATTGAGCATATTTTTTATTGATTTAATTTTCAAAAATAGTATTTTAATCATTCTATTATTAAAACATTTAATTTAAAAACCACCAATATGAATATTCTATTAATAAAAATGCATGCTTGTATGAATGTGCAAGTATAGCTGGGTTTTTGTTGCACAATTGTGCGGGGATACTATTATGAAAACTGTTTTATGGCGCTTAGGAATTTTATTTCAAACCACATTCTTTGGAATCAATATAAGCCCCTATTTCCGAGCATTACCATCATACCCATGACAAATTATTAGTCCTCGATGTTGGAATTTTAAACAAAACAAGAGCCTCAAATTATAGTATACGGGGACATGGAATTGCATATGCTATGAAAAACTTAAAGTACTTGAGCAATGAAATTCGTAGTGGAAAAACGCTGCACGTTCAAAAAACTTAAAGGTGCTTATAAAACTACAAATAATATGTATTTTCGATTTGTTTACGTTGTATAAAGACCAGCACCAGAACGAATAGGTCTATAACTAGGAGTTATTCTGCCACTTTGGTAAAAGTAGCTTGTTTTATAAATCCTTTAATCTGATTGCTATATAGTTGAATTTTACTTTGCGGGATCTCCATTGTAGTGCCATTTTCAACTTGTATTGTTATTGTAGATTTAGTTATATCCTGACCAACAATCCAATAGTAAGCTCCAGCCATTAGGGAACCACCATCAATAAGTTCAATTGTTTCAAGTAATTTACCGACCCCAGAACCTTTCTTTAAAGGCGCTCTTGTTAGGCATTTATTACCTTGAAATACTAGCATTCTGCCGTTCGGATCAAAACAATAATATTTGTCATTTGAGAGTTCAAACGCGACAACCACTTCTCCTGCTTTCATAATTATTGATATTGAATCGTCAGTTGCTACAAGTCCTGTTTCATCCATGTAAAAGTCCGCTGAACTATACATTACTACCGCGTATTGCGCATTTGAATTAATGATGTAATACCCTGGAACAAATCCAATAATAATGGTGGTGTCTTGCGCAAATGAATTTTTTCCTAAAAAGCTTAAGATAAAAATTAATAAATATTTTTTCATTTTGATATTTTGATGAAATTAGTTTTCTTCATGCAATTATATAAAAATAATTTGAATAAATTATTACAAATTTAGCCTTTACTAAAAGATTGCAGAATAATTGGCACAGTAAAAGCTTTCCTTCATTTACATCAATTTAGTAACTATTAATTGATAGTAAAGATTTAAAGTATATCTTTACTATCAATTAAATTTTTAAAATCTCTTTTTAGGATATTTGTTAAACAAATATTCGTAATTGGGTTTGGTTTATTAAAATAGTATTTTACTGATTATTTGGTAATTTGTTATGAAATAGTTCTATTTCTAATTAATAACTAGTTTTTGAACAAAGCAGTCGGCCCCATTTTTCAGCTTAATTAAATACACACCTTTGCTTAATGCAGAGGCGTCTATTTGATTTATTCCTTTATTTATTCTAATTGATTTTAAAACTTGATTACCTAGTAAATCACATATTTCTAAGTCAACTGTATTTTCTAATCCAGAATTGACAATAAAAATTCCAGATGTTGGATTAGGGTAAAAGTCTACATTAGCTTGGAGTGATGTGGCTTGAATTCCTGTTGAAATTGTAGATGTATAATTGGCAGACCAACCTTGTCCTCTAATTGCAGGATCACTTACGAACTCTACATACATGCTGCTACCTGAAGAAGTAACTGAATTTGGCAGTGATGAACCTGAAAATTGTTTTAAAATTGGTGCAGAGTTATTCGCACCATCGTATACCACTACTCCATCATAGTCTAATTCAGTATTAAAATTCGAAAATGACAAGGTGATTGATTTTGCATTTGCTGGTTGGATTAGCCATGAACAGTTGGTATTGTTTGCATAATTGTTCGCAGCACTTCCATCTGCGAACGACCCACTTTGAGCATTAAGGGTTGTGGAAGTTCCTGAACAATACGGTGTTTGGGTTGAAGTGTAGTAAGCTGAAAATCCTTGC
>JBIKPR010000034.1:0-27219 GCA_044357345.1 Bacteroidia bacterium | reverse complement strand
CTCCCCTAAAGTTGGCCATTTGCCATTTTGCTTCACATATGCACAGCTCGACCAGAAATAATTGGTCAAAGCCGCATTGGCACCTGCATATACAATTCGCACAGTAGTAAACATCGCAACTGCCCCTCCATTGGGCTGTGTAATAACATATTCGCCTGCACTTTTACGCTTGGCGTCATCGTAGCGGCTAAACTCACAGGTAGCAGTAAAAAACACCGGTAAATTGTTGGTGTTTTTAAGAGAAGTGATCAGCGGAATATCAATTACCTTCTCGGTGGCAAGGTATTCTTCTCCCCCGTGACCAACATAATTAAAAACCAAGGTACCTTGTTCAAACTCCTTTTTAATTGCGGCTTGTGCCTCTGGATAGCGCTGTGAACCACTTAAGTTTTCTTGCTTAAAGGCATCTAAATATACTTTTCTGACATTGAGGTTTTTAAACGTGGTATCCATGTTTTTGGATATGGATTCAAAATCGGTTACAAATTCCTTTTCCCATTCAGCATCTGCATCATCGGCGGTTAAAGTAACCACATTGCGCCATGCACCTAAGGATTCTTTGTCTTTGTAGTGTTTAATTTTATCGACCAAATTATTGGCCTCAGCAACACTAGCAACAGGCAAACGGGTAACTGCAATTTCTAATTTTTGTTCATCTTCCCACTTACCGTCTAAAGGATCTAAATAACCAAAAAAATCGTCAGAACAATAATAGTCTTCATACAATGGAATATTCATTTTGGCATCCGACTCGTACACAGGAATAAAATTACTTTTAAACCCTAATTTGTTTTTGTAATCGTAACTCGCATCGCCCATAAACATGGCGTATCGAAGTTGGTTGAGAGGATTGGTGTTTTTGTAGTAAAATAACTTAAAAAAATCGCGGATTGCTGAGATATCTTGTGATCCACTGGAGAACTCGTTGTAAATTTGTTGAGGTGTGACCACCAAAACTTCCAAATTATCGCGGGTCCTGTGCCAATTAGCCAAATCGTTTGCGGCATTAATAAATTCAGGGGCAGAAACAATAACAAATTGATAATTACCCAAACCGTGAAGATCTTGATTGGCTACTTGTTCTTCAAAAAGCGGCGATAAATAATTCCCATCTGTAAGTGCAAACTCCTTGACTTTTCCAAGAACTTGATCGCGAAAAACCATTTCGCCATTCAAAGAAAAAACGCTTTGCAACTGAGGATTCAAGGGGTCAGAAACATCATAAATTTGAGCGGAATTTGGCAAATTACTCAAACGGTATTCAGCAACAGTGCTGGTTTTAGAATTTACATTTCTAAAGCCCATGAACGATTCGCTATAGCTAAGATTTCTAGAACAGTGTATTTCATAAAAATCCAACCATGCTTTAGAACTTGAAATGGGTTTATTGTAGGTAAACTGCAGTTGTAAATTGGAAGAGGTAGGCACTTGCAAAGTCTTAATGCCTGATTCCACAAAACAGGCATCAGGATTAGAAAGAGCTGACATGTTTGCAATATCCGTGGTATTTGAATTGGCCTTCAAAATAACATTGCTTGCAACCGCTGAAACAGAGCCAACTTGATATTTAACAAGCAAAGGCAAGTTGTTGCTAATATTTGGCAAGTTGTGGTTAAACGTATAGCTTAGCGTCTGGTCAAATTTCTCACCCAATAAAGTCCTACCTTGTTGGCAAATATTTTCTTTTTCATCCTCGTGGTATTCGCAGTAATTAAACCAATTGAAACTTGAGTCAGCCACTAGATTATTGCCATCAGATTTTACAGGAATACGTTTCCCTTGAGTGCCATTGGCGGTAATGAAAAAATATGTTTTATCGGAATAAATGTTGGTCTTGTGAGAGAAAGCAGAATTAGATGTGTTTGCAATCCATTTATGAGGCGCTTGGGCGTAAAAAAGAATATAATCGCTTGGGCTAAAAACACCATCGTTTTCTCCCACCACAACAATAGCATTTTCAGGCAAATCATCGTAACGAAAAGCACTATTATCTTCGGGCAACATTCCACCTTGATGGCTGAACACTTTTAAATTTTTTGGATTAACTGTATTAAGGTCTAAACCCGCATTTTGAAGAGCCGCACCATCAATTTTATATAAACCATCTTTGGTGACGCTGAACTTAAACCATTTTCCTGCAGCTAATGCCGAATTGCTGAGTGTTCTTTTTTTAGGTGCAAAGTTGGGTATTGTAGCAATTGGACCTGCTTGAATTGAGTATTTAAAATCTACGAGTCTATAATATCTTCCAGCAACTTCTTTAAATGGACAAATGTAAAAACCAGAGAACAATTGACTGCCCTCGTATGAATACCAAACAATAGGTTCAGGAGCGCCTTTCAGATTTTTCAAATTGGTGAATTTGTAATCTTCAAAGCCATCGAGTAATTCATATTTAAGATCTGAAAAAACAAAGGTTGATCGAGAATCTGTTTTAAAATTTTGAGCAATTGCAGGCAATTTAATTCCGTTAAATTGATGTGTAGAAATAGAATAATTGAAACACAAAGGTTGTGCGTTGGACTTAGATTGCATCCAATCGATGTGATTTATTTTTTCAGAGGCAACGTTTTGTGAAAAAACATTGTTTAGTAAAAACAAGCTGATTAACAAGAATATGATCGAGATTTTTGACATTTTGCGAAACAAAATTAAGATATAATTAGCACTTGAACGAAGCCCTTTAAAAAAAATTGCAGAAAAAATATGAAATTACCAAAAAATGACAATATCTTTGCTTCAAATCCGTTTTACTACAAAATGCATATGAAAAAAATCTACGGTTTAATCATAGGTCTTGCTTGCTCAGCACTAGCCTACGCACAAGACCCGGAATTCACGCAGTTCTATGCTGCCCCAATCTATACCAACCCAGCGATGGCAGGTACAGCTTTTTGTGGCAGACAATCTGCAGGAAGAATGTCCATCAATTACAGAAACCAATGGCCTAGTTTGCCAGGTACTTTCCGTTCATTCAACGCAAGTTATGACCAACACTACGACAAAATCGGTGGTGGTATTGGCTTAATGGCAACTTATGACAGAGCAGGTGCTGGTTTATTAACCACAACATCTTTAAGCGGTGTATATTCCTATGTATTGCCAATTAATAAATACTTCTTCTTAAGAGGTGGTTTGCAAGCATCTTTTGTAAACAAATCAATTGACCACAGCAAATTGAGATTTGGTGATCAAATTCACCCAACTCAAGGTTTCGTATTGCCAACACAAGAGCCAACTGCTGATGCATCTGTAGTTTATCCAAACTTCGCTGCTGGTTTATTGGCCTATTCAGAAAGATTTTACGCTGGTTTTGCGATGCACAACATTACGCAACCAGTTCAATCATTTTACAGCAACAACGACGGTATCGTTCCAAGAAGATACACAGTTCACGCAGGGGTTGTAATTCCATTGGATAGAAAAAAATTCTCACAAGCTACTTTCTCTCCAAATGCATTGTTTATGATGCAACAAAACTTCACACAAATCAACTTTGGTTTTTATGTAAATAAAGGACCAATCGTTACAGGTTTATGGTATAGACAAACCCTAGGAACATACGGCAACTCTGATGCCTTAATGGTATTGCTAGGATTCAGAAAAGACAGATTCAAATTTGGCTACAGTTATGATATCACCGTATCATCAGCGCGTTCAGCTGCTCCTGGCAGCCACGAAATCAGTGCCACAGTTGACTGGTGTTTAAGAGACAGACCTTTAAGATTTAAACCTTTAAGATGTCCTGACTTTTGATAAATTTGGTAATCATACAATAAAATAACATATTTGCAGTTAATATAGTATCCAACACACAATAGATCAAATGAAAATAAGAAAGAATTTATTTGCCTTATCGACTGTTCTAGCAGCAACCTTGATTCTTGCTCCATCATGTGGAAAGAAGGGTGGTTCACAAACCACAGGCTTTGGCTATAACAGTAAGAAATGGGGCGGATTTGAGAACCACAAATACAAAGGACAAGAAACTGGTCCTGGATTAGTCCTAGTTCCTGCCGGTGCATTTGTTATGGGTTCATCAGAACAAGATGTATTATATGAGTACAACAGTGTAGAAAGAAAAGTAACCGTTAACTCATTCTATATGGATGAAGCAGAAATTAGCAACTTACAATATGGTGAGTATGTTTATTGGTTACAAAAAGTTTTCATTACCTACCCAGAAGTATACAAACAGGCTTTGCCAGATACTTTATGCTGGAGAAACAGATTGGCATTTAACGAGCCATACGTAGAATATTATTTCCGTCACCCTGCTTATAAAGACTATCCTGTAGTTGGTGTAAGCTGGTTACAAGCAACTGCATTCGCAGATTGGAGAACAGACCGTGTAAACGAGATGATTCTTGACAGAGAAAAAATCCATCCATATGCTGACAAACGTGTGGTTGACCAAGACAACTTCAACACCAAATCTTATTTGGCTAATCAATACGATCCTGCTACCCGTAAAAAGAGTAAAGGCATGATGAAAGATTACAGAACCAAAAAAGGCAAAAGAGACGTTGCGGTTAAAGATGGTATCTTATTGCCAGAATACAGACTTCCAACTGAAGCTGAATGGGAATATGCAGCACAAGGTGCAATTGGTAATTCTCAATTTGAGAACACTGATGAGAAAAGAATCTACGCTTGGAATGACCTAACCGTTAGAATGACGCATGGTAAAGAAAAAGATAGAGGTAAAATCATGGCCAACTTTAAAAGAGACAAGGGTGACCAAGGTGGTATCGCATCTCAGTTAAACGATGCTGGTTTCATTACCACTCCTGTTTTCTCATACTGGCCTAACGATTACGGTTTATACAACATGGCTGGCAACGTTAGCGAATGGGTAAAAGACGTTTACCGTCCATTATCTTTAGAAGACATGGATGATTTCAACACTTTCCGTGGTAACGTGTTCACCCAAGTTCAATTGGATGAGTATGGTGAAATTTCCGAAAAAGACTCCTTAGGTCGTTTGGTATTCGAACCGGTAAAAGAATCTCAAAACATCAACAGAAGAAACTACAAAGTATCTGATAACATTGGTTACAAAGATGCTACCACATACAACAACGAAGAGCAACAGTATGAGTATGGTGTAACCACCTTAATCAACGACAAAGCCCGCGTTTACAAAGGTGGTTCTTGGAACGATAGAGCTTATTGGATGAGCCCTGGTACCCGCAGATGGTTGGATGAAAACTTATCTACTTCTACCATCGGTTTCCGTTGCGCTATGATTAGAATTGGTTCTCCAATTGGAAACAGCGGCAAACGCAACAAAGTACTGCCTTCAAGCGGTATCGGTAAGAAAAACAAAAAAATGAGATAATCTCAAAACAATATTTAAAAAGTCTCGAAGAAATTCGGGACTTTTTTTTGCCTGATACTTTCCTCCCCTCTCCCAAAAGGAAAACTAAAACTTTAAAATCTATTGAGTACTTTTGCAAAGCGATAAGCAGCAGCAAGCATGAGATTTGAACAATACGATTTCCTTCCCCTAATTAAAGAAAATTTGGCCAGTCTAGGTTTTAAAAAACCTACTGATATCCAGTACAAAGCCATTGGTCCGATTATGAAAGGTGAAGATGTTCTTGCCATCGCTCAAACTGGAACGGGAAAGACCGCTGCATTCGCCATCCCTTTGCTCGATTTTATTGCCAAACAAAAAAAGGTTGTTAAGTACAACGGCATTAAATGTTTGGTGATGGTGCCTACCAGAGAATTGGCCATTCAAATAGCAGAAGCATTTGATGCCATTGGAAAAGGAACCTCGGTTCACGTTTTAAGTTTATATGGAGGCGTCGACCAAGACAATCAAATATTCAAATTAAAGCATGGGGTAGATATTTTAATCAGTACGCCTGGTAGAATGTTTGATTTGATTAGCCAAGGTTTTGTGGATTTGAAAAATTTAGAAACCTTGGTGGTTGATGAAGCAGACCATATGCTTGATTTGGGCTTCTTAAAAGACATTACAGACATTATGCGCCATATTCCAAGGGAAAGGCAGACCTTATTCTTTTCGGCTACTATAAATGAACGCATTAAAAAACTGGCCTATAGCATTGTTAAAAACGCAATCCGCATCCAAATTTCACCAGACAATCCTGTAAACAAAAACATAGAACATGCTGTGGCTTTTATAGAAATGGATGACAAACGTTTTTTCATGGAGCGATTGGTTAATGAATTTCCAGAAAGCAAGATTATTATCTTTGTGCGGACCAAAGTAAGAGCAGAAAGGATTTGTAAGGCTCTAGAACGCGCCGGGATTCATTCTGAGACCATCCACGGCGACAAGGAGCAAACAGACCGCATGGCGGTGCTTAATGACTTTAAATCGGGCAAAAACCATATTCTGATTGCAACCGATGTAAGTTCTAGGGGTATCGATATTCCCAATGTTGATTATGTGGTTAACTACGATTTACCTGAAGTGCCTGAAAACTATGTGCACAGAGTTGGTCGAACAGGCCGCGGTGTTCAAAAAGGACAAGCTGTTTCATTCTGCAGTACCGAAGAGAAAACACTATTAAAAGACATTGAAGAATACATAGGTAGCCCTGTTGAAGTGATGAAAATCGACAAAGGTTTGTACGAAGAAACCATTAGTTTTACCAACGACGAGACACAAAATGATTGGCGTTCATTGCTAAAGGAGGATGAGGAAAAATCGAAGAAAGTATACGTTGCTCCCGTTAAAGGAAGACCTAGAAAGAAACACAAGAAGTAATTAGTCCTTCTTAAAAACGCCTAGCATTCTGCTGCCTTTTATAAGACATTCTTCATATTCTTGTTCAGGACTAGAATCGTAGGTTATTGCACTTCCAACTTTATACGAAATTTCTTTTTGTTTCGGATTGTAGATTAAAGTTCTAATACAGACGTTGAAATCGAAATCGCCTTTTGGGTCAATATATCCAATGCAACCACTGTAAAAACCACGTTCCTGGCTTTCGTATTGTAAAATATGTTTCATAACTTCCCTTTTAGGCGCTCCTGTCATACTTCCCATTGGGAACAAAGCATGAAAGGCCTCCAGACAGGTTATACCGTGGTTTAATTCAGATTCAATTGTAGACACCAAATGGTTCACCGACTTATACGCATAAGCGCCACAGAGCTCTTTTACTTTGACGGTTCCAGCTTTAGAGATTTTTGACATGTCATTTCGCACCAAATCAACAATCATAACATTTTCAGCCCTTTCTTTTTCAGAATTGGACAAAAAATTCAACTGCTGTACATTCTCCACTCCCATTAGTCGTTTATTGGTTCCTTTAATTGGTTGAGACAACAATCGGTACCCCTCCCTTTTTATAAAGCGTTCAGGTGAACTGCAAAGCATCGACATTTCAGGATGTTTAAGGTAAGCGGCAAATGGTGCTTGGGTCAAAGCATTTAATTCTAAATAGCAGGGCAATAAATTGTCTGCTTTCAAATCTGATTTAAATTCAATGCAGTAATTAATTTCATAATAGACCCCATTGTAAATATCTTCCCTAATTTGCTTTATCTGCTTTACGTATTGTTCTTTAGATGTATTGGCAACAAAATTTGCTATGGGTTCAGTATTCACTGATTTTGGAAAACTTTCAAATTGTTCAAAATCCTTGATTAATTCTTCAAATCGTTCTTGGTCTATTCCATTGTTAAGGGCCTGAAGCACCTTGCCGCCTTTAAGAATTGAAAACACCATCAAAGGTTCGAAAACAAAGGCATTATCAATTTCTGAAACTTGACCATAAGGTATGGCTAAAAACTTCCAAAAAGGCGATTGATCTGCTTCGTGCAGCTGTTGGGTTAATTTGCCTAAATAAACTTTTTTAGAACCTAGCCCAAGTAAGAATTCATATGCATCCTCAGAACAGGCTGAATCATTTTGATTGCTATCGTATATATGGCAAACCTCAAATTGATTTGCAAATTGGTACAAGCGTGTTTTTAATTCGCCTAAATTGTCAAATTCAATTGTTTTCATTAAAGTGGTGGTATACAGATTTTGCCAATTTCGGCCCTATAACTTTCGTTAAATCTTCCTCAGAGGCTTCTTTTATTTTTTTAACCGATTTGAATTCTGACAAAAGCAATTGACTTGTTTTTTCACCTACACCATCAATTTCTGTTAAAGTGGTAATGGTAAATCCCTTACTGCGCTGATTTCTATGGTGGGTGATACCAAATCGATGGGCTTCATCACGCATTTGTTGAATAACTTTTAAAGTCTCGGATTTTTTATCCAAGTACAAAGGCAAGGAATCGTTGGGATAATATAGTTCTTCAAGTCTCTTAGCAATGCCAATAACAGGAACTTTTCCATAAATACCCATGGCTCTGAATGCTTCAACGGCTGAACTTAATTGACCTTTTCCGCCATCCACAACCACCAAATCAGGTAAAGGTGAATTCTCTTGAAGCAAACGGGTATAGCGTCGGGTTAAGACTTCTATCATGCTCGCAAAGTCATTTGGTCCCTCAACCGTTTTAATGTTAAAATGTCTATAATCGCTTTTGCTTGGTCTTCCATTTCTAAACACCACACAAGCCGAAACAGGGTTTGTTCCTTGTATATTGGAGTTGTCAAAGCATTCGATATGGCGCGGCAAAGCCGTTAAACGCAGATCCTTTTGCATTTGGGTAAGCAAACGGTCAACTTTCAAAGTTGGGTCCAATTTATCGGCGGCCAATTGACGCTCCTGTTTGAGGTAAAAGGCATTTTTCATGCTCAGATCAAGCAATTTCTTTTTATCTCCTGAACTCGGAACCGTCATAGGTATTTCTGAATCTATTTCCAATTGAAGTGGAACGATAAACTCTTTACTTTCCCATTGGTTGCTGTTTTTAAATTGTGCAATAGCATTTAAAAGAATCTCCTCGTCACTTTCATCAATTTTCTTTTTGATTTCAAGATTCTGCGATTGAATGATCATGCCATCTACCACCCTTAAGTAATTGATAAAAGCAGAACTGCTAGAACTTATAATTCCAAACACATCCACGTTGCTAATGCTGTTGTTAACGACAGTCGATTTTGATTGATAAGACTCAAGCGAAATCAATTTTTCTTTATATTCTTGTGCTTCTTCAAAGGCTAAACGGGCAACTGCATCTTCAATTTGTGTCTTGATATGACGTTTCACCTCTGCCAAATTCCCTCTTAAAATATGCTTGATATTGGCAATGGTTTGCTTGTATGATTCTTCTGATTGTAGGTCTTGACATGGACCCTTACAATTTCCAATTTGGTATTCGAGGCAAACTTTAAAATTACCCGCGGCAATGGTCTTTGCATTTAAGTTTAAATTGCAATTCCTAGTGGGATACAATTTTTGAGTTAATTCAAGAATGGTATGCATCATTTTACCACTGGCATAGGGACCAAAATATTCACTTCCATCTTTTACAGGATTGCGAACGGCATATACTTTTGGGAAAGCCTCTTTGGTTATTTTAATGAGTGGGTAAGATTTATCGTCTTTTAAATTGATGTTGTACCTGGGTTGTAGCTCTTTGATTAGCGTGTTCTCCAGCAGCAAGGCATCAAATTCCGTATCAACAATGGTGTATTGAATGTTGCGTATCTTAGAAACCAAAACATTGGTTTTGTTGTTGTCGTGTTTTTTTACAAAATAAGAATTAACACGCTTCTTTAGATTTTTTGCTTTCCCTACATAAATGATCTCTTCTTTTTCGTCAAAATACTTATAAACTCCTGGCTGTTCAGGAAGACTAGAAATAATTTGCTTGATATTAATTTGATCACCCATTGAAGGCTCAAAGATATAGATAAGATATGAAAAGGATAATCAGAATCTTAAGGATTTCTAGTCTTTTTCTTCTCTTGTTTCTTGAAATATTTTTTAAGCAAGAAACTAGACTTAATGGCTTGTAAGTTTTCATTCAAACCCTTACTGCTGTGTTTAACATTGAGCATAGATTGTTTTAAATCTGCGGCAAACAAAGTATCCATAAACAAAGCGCCTATGGCACCTTCCCCTTTTCTGACATGGGCAGTTACGTATTTTAAATCGCCTGAAATTTGAGCCATGGTATCTGAAATATAGTGTATTTTAACAATTGTTTGACGCAATTGATTCGACATTACGGTATCGGTTATGAGCGCGCCCAAAGTACCTTTACCATTCTTCACTGAGGCAATTATATTGCTTAAATCGCCCGTAATCAAAGCGGTTCTCTCGCCAGTTAATCGAATACTCACTAAAGCTGATTTCAAATTATCACTTATAGTGGGATCCATAAGCAATGTCCACAATGTATTTGAGTTGTTAATTCTGTCGGTTATAATTCGCAGATTTCTTGCAATGGTTGAAACATCATCATTTGTTCTTCCAAGTGTGCGCATCATACCTTCGGTTTCTACAGGCTGAATGGACACCAAAACGTCACCATCTTGAACACAATCTGATTTCAGGTGGGCTGAATTGATGTTAACCAATTTGTTCCCCATCAACCCATCTGAACCTATGCTGGCAATGGCATTTTTGTAAATATAAGTTATAGATCCTTCTTCAATCAGCATACTTACCAATACAGAGGAATCACTTTGGATTTCAACTTTCTCAACCGTTCCAACATCGATGCCAGCAAAGCGCACATTGTTACCTGGCATCAAGCCATCGACGGTGTGAAACACGGCACGAACTCTAATTGTAGATGAGAACAAACTTTGTTTGGCTCCAATAAAATACATAGCCACAATTAAAAAAACAGTGCCCACTAGGACGAAAATGCCTAGCTTAATATTTTTGTTGTTATCGTTTCCCATAATTATGCATAAAAAAAATCTAAAACCCTTTGGTCCTTGCAAGTGGACACACTTGCATAATCTCCCTCCATATATGCCTTTCCATCGATTAGCATAACAATTCTATTTGCTACTGCTTTAACGCAATGCATGTCATGTGAAATAATGATAGAAGACGTTTTATACTCCCTTTGAATTTTTAAAATCAAGTCGTCAATTTCCCGCCCTGTAATTGGATCAAGCCCTGTTGTCGGCTCGTCGTACAAAATAATCTCAGGTTTAAGAATTAAGGTCCTTGCAATCGCGATTCTTTTTTTCATTCCGCCCGACAATTCAGCAGGCATCATTTTTTCAGTATGGGGCAATCCAACGCTTTCTAAGGCTGATTTTACCGCGGCATCAACTTCCTTATTGTTCATGTCCTTTCCATGTCTTCTAAGTGGAAACTCCAAATTTTCACGAACAGTCATCGAATCATACAATGCATTGCTTTGAAAAAGGAAACCCATGCGCATGCGCAATGTATCCAATTCATCGGATTTTAAATTTGAAATTGATTTTCCCAAAACACTTATTTGCCCTGAATCTGCCTCGAGCAAACCGATAATGCATTTTATAAACACAGATTTTCCTGAACCAGACTTCCCAAGAACAACGGCATTTTCACCCCTTTTGAGGTTAAAATCAAAATGGTTTAAAACAGAATTTGCACCAAAAGACTTGCATAAGTCTTTAACTTCAATCACATTTTCACTATTTTGAATACCCTTTAGTTCCATTAAGTCAAGCCCATTAAATCTGCCAATTGTACTGCAATTAAATCGATAACAAAAACCATAAGAGAAGACAATACTACCGCAGAATTTGCAGATTGCCCAACACCTTCTGTGCCTTTTTTTGAATTAAATCCCTTAAAACAGCCAATAATACCAATGGCAAAGCCAAAGAAATATGTTTTTATAAACGCGGGCAAAGCATCGCTGTAGGTCAATGCATCGAATACTTGAGTCCAATACAACTGCCAACTTACCATACCTTTTATGTTGGTGCCCAAATATGCACCATATAGAGAAATAGCAGCTGCAATAACTGCTAAGACTGGTATCATCAGACTAGTAGCCAAAACACGGGTTACAACCAAATATTTAAACGGATTGGTGCCCGACACTTCCATGGCATCAATTTGTTCAGTTACCTTCATAGATCCCAATTCGGCACCAATTCCTGAGCCAATTTTACCCGCACAAATCAAAGCCGTAATAACTGGAACGATTTCACGGATCAAAGACACAGACACCATTTTAGGCAACCATGCTTCTGCACCAAACTCCACCAAGGTTGGCCGCGATTGAATGGTTAGAACCAGACCCATAATAAATGCGGTTAGACCTACCAATCCTAAAGACTTATATCCAATAAAATAGGATTGGCGCAGCAATTCCTTCCATTCTTGTTTTGGTTTCAACAAGGTAGCAAAAAAGCGGGCAGCAAAACGAGCCAATTCTCCCGCTTCCATTAAAAAAGCTTTTGCTGATAAGTTTGGCATTACAGGCGAAAATTACCATTTAAAACTGAGATTTATACATGTAAAATTTAAAAATTAGATGATACATCTCAATAAAAAAAATGAGAAAGCCGCTTAGGCCGCCAATTCCTGCTTTCCGCTATAGGTGCCGTCTTTGGGGTCTAATTTTGCTAGGGGCATATTGGCTTGCTACCGGGCGCCCCTATTCACCTGCAAAATCTTAACCCACAAATACAGCACGCTGCCGCTGCAATCAAGGGCGGAATTCCGTTAAACTGGAATTGACCAGTACCAGAAAATAAAAATCTTATAAATTGATTAGTGTTTAAAATGGCGAATGCCAGTCAATACCATTGCTTGACCATTCTTGTTGGCTGCATCAATACTCTCTTGGTCTTTAATGCTACCACCAGGTTGAGCCACTGCAATAATTCCTGCTTGATGAGAAATATCAACACAATCTGGGAAGGGGAAAAACGCCTCAGAGGCCATCACAGCGCCATTGGTATCAAAACCAAATGCTTTAGACTTTTTAACCGCTGATTCAAGCGCATCAATTCTTGAAGTTTGACCACAACCCATTCCAATTAATTGCTTGTTTTTCACCAAAGCAATTCCGTTAGATTTAAGGTGTTTAACTGCTTTGATGGCAAATTCCAAATCAGACAACTGCTCAGGAGTCATTTGCTTTTCTGTCACTATTTTAAAATCGTTTGCAGATTCAGAGCTCCAATCAACCTGTTGCTCAAGAACACCATTCAACAAGCTCTTAAACATCGTTTTGTTGTTTACAGACTTTGTTAAACGAATGATAATTCTGTTCTTTTTTTGTTTAAGAACTGCTAAAGCTTCTTCGGTGTATGAAGGTGCTGTTAATACTTCGAAAAACAAGTTATTGATTTCATTGGCGGTATCCAAATCAACTTCACGGTTGCAAGCCAATACACCACCAAAAGCAGACGTTGTATCGCAAGCATAAGCTGCTTTATACGCTTCTAATAGAGTTGCTCTACTGGCAAGACCGCAAGAATTGGTGTGTTTGATGATTGCAAAGCTAGGTTCTGAAAATTCCGCAATTAAATTTAAGGAAGCTTCAACGTCAACAAGGTTATTGTATGACAATTCTCTTCCATTTAATATATCAAACACTTCATTTAAATCACCATGAAAAGTTCCAGATTGATGGGGATTCTCTCCATAACGCAGGGCTTTAGAATCCATTACACTGTGCTTAAAAGCAGGTAATGCTAAGTCTTGGTTAAAGTAATTAAAGATTGCAGTATCGTAGTGAGAAGAATTCATAAAGGCTTTTGCTGCAAAAAGTTTACGGTCGCTTAAATCTGTAGAACCAGATTTTTCTATCAATAAGTTCAACAAATCCGTATATTGATTTCTATTTGAAACAATCACTGTATCATTAAAGTTTTTGGCTGCAGCACGAATTAAAGAAATACCACCGATATCAATTTTTTCAATTATTTCAGCTTCATCGTTGCTGTTTTTTACCGTGTCTTCAAATGGGTATAAATCAACGATTATCAAATCGATTAGACTAATGCCATGCTGATTTAACTCCTGCATATCTTTTGCATTGTCTCTGCGGGCAAGAATACCACCAAAAATACTCGGGTGCAATGTTTTCACACGGCCGTCTAAAATCTCAGGAAAACCTGTGTATGCTTCAACCGCATTTACTGGAAGACCTAAATCTTGTATAAAACTTAAGGTTCCGCCAGTTGAATAAATATGAACACCTAATTGGGATAATTGTCTTACAATTGGCTCAAGATTGTCTTTGTGGTAGACAGAAATTAAAGCAGATTTGATTGTTTTTGATTGGCTTTGCATTGCGCCGCAAAAGTACAATTTTTATCCCCTTCTATTGTCTACCAATTTTACACAAAAGGTAAAATAATGTCATTTTTATTGCAGCAAGAGACTTCTTACTATTATTTGATTGTTCATAATCATTTCAACCGTGCACAATCCTGAGCTTAATCCGTGGGTATTGATAACGATGTTGTTTAAACCAGTTGCGCATTCTTGTGAAGTGGTTTGCTGCAGTTGGCCATTGACATTGTATAACTCGATTGTAATTGGAGAAGCCTCTTTAAGGGTTAGTCTAAGTGTAAAGTTTCCATTTGAGGGATTAGGAAAAAGTGATAACGATTCAGCCAGGACATTTTCTTGCTTCACTGAAACAAGATCCCACAATGGGACGCTAGCGGCATTAACAATTGGGCGGTTAAACACATCATTTTCATCGTATTCTTCAACAAAACCAATTAAATTGATGTTTGCTGGAATATGAATGCCCTCATTTTGACCAATTGCATCTATTGTGCTGCAAAATTCAGAGCTATAATCACTTTTATATGATACAAAAGAAGCAGGAGGCAAATTGTATGTAAAATCTGCGAAATACTCAGAATTTGGAGAAACCAATTGAGGTATTAAATTTCCAATACCCCAAACCCCTGAAGGATTTGCTTTTTGAACATGTTCGTGCCAATAGCCATCTACCACCGCACTTTCATTGTACAAGGGATGTGCGTTTCCGCCGGCAGGACCGCCAGGATTGTCCTTGCTGTAATAATTGTTCTGACTCCAAATAAAAGGATTGGCCATGCCCCTTACCTTATCCTCAGTAATTGCACTTCCAATGCGGAGTGCACCATACCAATAGTCAACAAACTTGACCCGCACTCGGTACGAAATAACTCTTGATTGAGGATCGAATACTTTATTTTGAATACTTATTTCTACTGGGGCCATCACGTTAATTCGGGATGCCATTTCGCTTAACCAGGTGCTGTTGCTTCCCAATAAAATTTTACGGTCTATGATCGCATCTGGGTAACTGCTGATGTATTGACTAAGGAATAAATTACCATCATCTGTACTCATGCTGTCATCAAAGTGGTAAGAAATCGGAATTACCCTTCTACCGAATTGTTTGTATGCCGAATTGATAATTAAATTGGCATCCGGGCAATAGCCGCACCAAGCGCCTGTGCCTTCTTCCACAAGAATGTTTCTATCGGCTAGATTGGTGTTGTAATTCCGTAGCACTATTTTTGTGAAATGGCTATTTGCATCTACCCCATCGGTGTCATTATTTGGCTTTGACAACCATATATTCACATCATTCAAGCTCCCAACTGCCCCACTAAGCCATGATATTGGGTGGTTGAAAGCCATGCCACCTTCCCCATTAGGCAAAAGATTGATTTGGTCAATTAAATATGATATGGTATCACCCGCATTGATTGAATAATTTACTAGGTAAGATTGGACATTGTTCTTTCCCCAATTGGCCATTTTACCTTTGAAATTGACAACCGAATTAAATGGATATACTTTTTCTACTTTAATTTCTTTAAAAGCCAGGTCATATTTTGATTGAGAGCCGTAATGAAACTGGTAAACAATGAAGTCATTTAGATTAAAAGAGAATTGATAGGGCAGAAACACAAGTGAGTCTCTAAACAAAGTTGACGACTTATTGGATGTAGATGCACAACCAATACTCCCCTTTGAAAATCTATTTCCATAAGGTGAATAGACAAGGTCAAATCGGCCTTCAGGACCTTCGTGCAATATGATTGCAAAAGCAAAAATAGTTGAATTATTAATCGGAGGAATAAGAGGGTCGTTGGCTAAACTTGCACCGTAATACTGAATGATATGGCTTCTATTGGGTGCTTTTCCAACGGTATAGGAATACACTTGCGTTCCAACACCTTCATTGGGCGTAGGTAATTTTTGTAATTTCAAATCTTTACCAAAAACAACTATGCTATTATCGGGCAAGACCGTATCAGGAACCAAAGAGCTTGTGGCATTGGTATTGAAAGTAATGTAACCGTTGTCAGAGGCTTTGTAAGTGGTATAGGGCGTGTTGTAAAAATAAAAATTAAATGGAATTTGGTCATCAGCAGAGAGCACTTGGTTGGATGGTTGGTTAAGTAAAATGGTTTTATCTGCTTCATAAATTTTATCCAAGAAATAACCTTGAGGAATGGCACCATCATTTCTGATAGCGAAATAAGACTGCCCAAAACCTTGGACAGAACAAATCAATATGATAAAGTTTAAACTTAATACCCTCATCTGAAAACAATAATAACAATAAAACAGCAAAAAAAAAAGTCCTGAATAAATTCAGGACTTTTTAAAGTTGTAAAACTTTTAATTAGTTTTTATGCAAGTGAGCATTTACGAAATCCCATTGGGTTCCGTTCTTTTTCCATAATAAAGTAGCGAACTCAACGTTAGCCATGTTCCAAGTACCCTTAGCGATGGTGATGGTTTGGTCAAACTGAGTACCAGCTGTTACAGAACCGTTGCTTACCAAAGTACCCCAGTCGCCATTAGATGAACGCAATACTTTATGGTGAGAAGCGTTAGCTCCACCGTTAGGACCTGATTGGTTAGCGATAACTTTATCTTCTAATACGATAACAGAGATATTGTATTCACCTGTAGCTGCTTGGAAGAATTTAGTTCTAGTATTGATAACGATGTTGTTGCCATCAACTTTATAAGTCATACCACTGTTTGCAACTACTGCTGCAGCTTTATGCTCATTGATTTTCATAGTGATGTTAGCTGTCATTGCTTGTAAAGTATTTGCATTGGTCCAAGCATCGTAGAAATTAGAAGTGAAAGTTGGGTAACCAGCTTTTACCGGCACACGTTTGTCCATTGCTGTAGCAAAAGGATTGATTAACAACTGAGCGAATGAATTTTGGCTGTATGAACCAACACAAACTGCATCAACACCGTGGTGGGCTGCAATTAGGTCAGTGAACATTGGCCAACCCCAATCTCCGCAATAGTAACAATTTGTACCAGTGAATTTATTGATGATTGAAGTGTTTTTTTGTTCTACAACGATACCTTGATCAGCTGCAGGCGCTTCAGTTGTCTTTTTGCAAGACACAAATACAACCGATGCAAAAGCAAAAGCTGTAAACAAGATGGCTAATTTTTTCATTTTATATTTCTTAATTGAAGCAAATGTATGAAATAATCTTTAAAAACAAAAAAGTCCCGAATTAAAATTCGGGACTTTTACAAAAAAATTACAATTCAATTTATAAATTATTGAACATCAACTTCAATTGCGTTTAATACATTGGTTTGACCTTGGGCAACGAAAGCAACAACTTTTAAATTGTCAATTACAACTGCTCCACCACCTTCAACAGCTGTTCCGTGGTAATCCGCTGGAACATTGTATTTGAAAGTCTTTCTTACCTTAGTACCAGCGGCTTTTGAACCAGTAACAACTTCACCCCATTGGCCAGTGATAAAATCTCTTACAACATGGTTTTGCTCGTAGTTACTAGGATCTGGCGTACCACCTGATTGCTTTGAAAACAAATGATCTTGCAGCAACACAACGTTTATATTGTTTTGGGCTGCTTCTTCAGACGTATAGTATAAATCAACATTCACTGTTAAAACTCTACTACCTGCATCAAAAGTTGCTTTAGCACCAATGTTAACTGGGGCTGGCATTGCTATAACTTTATTGGCTGCAGCGGCCCAAGATCCACGACTCATTGCATAACCTCCAGCAATTTGCGGAGTTACAGCAAGGTCAGAGCACAACATTCTACTAACTGTACCAGCTGGGAAACCTGATACTTTTGCTTGGGTTACCAAAGCATTTCCAAAAGCGGTTGTAAAATCAGCCCATCCGGTAGCCGGTGTTGCATAAGAACCTGCATGCACAGCCATAATAATAAATTTTCCAGGATTAGCATCTGCCACAGCCTTTGCCCTTACGTGACCATCTGGGCAATAGCCGCATCTAACGCCAGTGAAATCTTCAAGGATTGCTACCTTGTTTTGTGGAGTTGTTGAAGCAAGAAACTCTAATTGTGTGTCTTCTGTTTTTGGCTCTTCTTTTTTGCAGGCGTTAAACAACATTGAAAATGCAATTAAACCTGACAATAAATACGTTACTTTTTTCATAATGATTAATTGATAGATTGAGCAAATATAAGAAAAAAGATCAAAAAAAAAAGCCCGAAATAAATTTCGGGCTTTTAGAAATATCAAAAATATTATTGGATGATGAATTTCTCCAATGAAGAGAAACCATTGCCTTCAATTTTCACCGTGTAAACACCTTTTGCAAAAGACTCAGTGTTCAAAGTAATGCTGTTAGTACCTTGTACCAAATCGTTAGCATCGATACTTAACACCACTTGACCTAAAGTGTTGTATACATTTACTTTCACTTGCTCAGTGCTGTTTAAGTTGAAACTTAAATTGGTAGAACCAGCAACACTAGGGTTAGGATATACGCTGATACCAGAAGTTTCGTTGTTTACATCGTCAACTGACAAGATGGTTCCAACTGAATTTGTTGCTTGGAAAACTTCTTTGGTGCTTAGATCCTGAATGTACACAACAACCTCACAGTCTTGTAATTCTTCAAAGCTGTTTTCGGTTGCTAGGTTGATAATATTAGCCGTTTGACCATCTATTGGCAATCTTACAACACCGGGAACAATGTATGTCATAGTAGGGAATACTTTTGCATTGCCTTTAGTTACTGCACCTAGAGCAGTACCGCTAGCATCTGGAAGCATTTTTTTCAAAACGTGGTGGAATTCAGTTTCACCGTTTGATTTAACGTTTTTAAATGTTTTCTTTTCAAGTATAGCAACAAACACCTTCATGTTAGGGTTGTTAAAATCAGACAATGGAGTTACTTTAACATCAACTACCACTTTCTTGAAGTTAATGGTATGGGTAGCTTGAATTTTAATGTAAGCAGGTTTGTTTGTGAATTGGTCAAACAAAGCAGTTGTATAAGAAGAAGCATTGCTGTTCCAAGCACCATCTACTTGCATATTTGGAATTGAATTAACCGCATATAAAGTTCTTCTAACGTTTCCTTCTGCAGTGGTGTATGGGTCACCAGTTCCAGGCCAGCTCATTTGGTATTTAATTACCGCGTATTGGCTAGGATTGTATTTAGGGAAAATATTTTCATCTGTATTTCTGTTACCAGCAACACAAGGACCGCAAGTTGAAGAAGTGAAAATTTCATGTAAAGCTACTCTTTGAACGAAGTCAGCCAATACCGTAACGGTTTTTTTAACACTGTCATTTGAGCCTTCTCCATCAGGATTTCCATTGATATTACTCAACCAAGCATTAACTTTATAAACACCTACAGCAGATGGAGTCCAATTGCTGGTGGTAGATACAGTTGCATTGGCATTTTGAGCGATGTTAACAGTAACTGGTGTTGAAACAGCAGGACCGTTGTTGATTGAATAATTAAAGTTACAAGTTGTGATAGCAGAAGTGCCTATATTTCTAAATATGCCTTTAACAACAAACGGAGCTTGAGTCAATGCTAAGAAATCAGGCACTGCAGTATTCCAACCTTCAGCATTGTAAGCTGGTTGAGAACCTTGAGCAAAAGTATAGTAAGAGTTGTCTACAGAACTAAATAGATTTTCAGTAATGCTTTGAGCCCCTAAAGATGGTGAACCAGCAATTGTGTATGCATCGGCAGCATCAATTTGGATACCAGCAGACATTTTCACGTTAGAGGTACATAATTGACCAGCAGAAGTAACACATAAAGTCTTCATATCTACAATATGAATCTTGTTGCTACCTTCTTCTAGTACGATTGACCAATAGGTCCAACCGCTTTGGATGTTTGCTTCTGCGAAGAAGTTAAATTGAATCCAATATTGTCTGTTTGGCGCTGTTCCAAAAGTTTTTGTTACAATATTTGAAGGGTATGTAGTGTTTGAGTTTGGCTTCATTCCCAAAACACATACTGATTTATCAGGGATAAATGCACTTGGCAAACTAAGATTAGAAAAAGCAGTTGGAATGGTTGTTGAGGCAACATCGAAAGTAATAAAACCTGCATTACACGCTTTTAAAGATGTTACTGCGCTGCCGTTAAATTTGAAGGCAAAAGGAATCGTTTGAGTCGCACTATAAGCAACTGCTGAAGATGATGGACCAGTCCAAATAGATGACCAACCTGTTAGCAACGAGGCTGGATTTTCACCGTCGGCATTAATACCGCCCGGGTTCTTTCCTGCTTTGGTATAAGGTACGTAATAGTACTGCGCTGAAACAGCACTCAAAACAAGAAATGAGATTAAAGTAAGTATGAGTTTCTTCATAAAATAATTATTTGATTGGTCAAATGTAAAGATTCTATATTGTTGAATTCACAAAAAATTCACAATTTTTTCATCTCAGTTTCCACAATTCCCACAACTGTCTGAAAAACAGAATTTTGCAAACAATAAACCATGTCTTCATCGTGGTGTAAATGGGATAACCTTTTATAATGCGATGATTTCTTTAAATATCCCATTAAATCATCTTTAGCCAAATTATACAAATCGACGGCCATTAATGCGGCATCACAATCGATTACGCATTCGGCCTTACCTAAAATATTACTGGCCATTGCCCCGGCAAAAAGCGTGTCTTCAAGGTTAAAACTGTCTTTCCAGCCAGCACAAAACAACACAACATCGCGTCCATCGTTCACCAACCAATCAGCACAAGCCTCCAAATTTAAAAAGCTTCCGCTCAATACATTCGCCGCACCATCATTGGCTGCAGCTTCAATACATTTGGTTCCATTTGTGGTTGTCAATGCTATTTTTTTACCCAATACGGCACCATTCATGCATTCAAAAGGAGAATTACCCATATCAAAACCTTCAAGTTTTTGTCCATTTCTCTCCGCCGCAGTTAAATATCCTATCGCTGAAAGCGACTTAGCCTGCTCGATGTCTTTTACTGCCTTCACCGCCTCTGCACCTTCATGAATGGCTGTGCAAATGGTTGAAGTTGCCCTTAAAATATCGATTACCACAACGTTTTTGTCATTTATATCCGATAAGTGCAATAAAGCTGGACTCAATACCACTTCAATATTCATCATTCCACAATAGTAGATATCTATTTTTAATTTTCAAATTTTTAAACTTTAATTTTGTTACTTTATGCAATTTAGACCCTTTGCTATAGTCCTTTTATTTACAATTATTGTCGAATCAGCTGCGATGACGACAATCGATTCTTGTATGCTTAAAGGCATGTCCCTTTTACAAGAAAAAAAATACAAATTCGCTATTTTAGAATTCGATAATTGCATCAACCAAAAATCGAATTATGCCGCGGCCTATTTCCAAAGGGGCACTTGTTACCTCTTGCTAAACAAACACAATATTGCATTGGTTGACTTTAACCAAGCTTTGCGCCTAGACTCCGGCTTGTACGAAGCATATTACAACCGTGCATTGGCGGAACACGCAATTAAAAACTACACCTTTGCTGAAGCCGATTTCTTATTATACAAACAAAGAGTGCCAAAAGACCATAGGGTTATTAGCAATCTTGCCCTTTTAATGGAGGACATGCAAGAATACCGTTCGGCAATTTCATATTATACTGAATATTTGCAACTCCATCCCAATGATTTTGAATCTTTAAAATCGAGAGCAATGGTGTATGCGGAAGTTCATTCAATCGATTTAGCTATTGCGGACTTAGACATTTGTTTACGTCCTGATGCCAACGACACGGCCATTTGGATGTGCAAAGGCAATATCTATTATGATGCACAGCGATTTGCCGAGGCCATTGATGCCTACAATGTTATTTTGCTTTTGTTCCCAAACAACAAAGCCGCCTTATACAACAGAGCAGATGCTTACACCTCTTTAAAGCGATATGATGAAGCCATCAGAGATTACCTAGTCTTAAGTTGTAAAGACAAGTACAATTCAGAATACTACTTCAATATTGGATTTTGCAATCTGCAATTGGGCAAAAATCAAGAAGCCATTTTAAGTTTTGGCAAAGCCTTAGATACAGACTACACCAACCTTGGACTATTACTGATGCTCAGAGGTGTGGCGTACAACAATTTGAAACTCCAAGCAGAGGCTTGTTCAGATTGGCAAAAAGCGGTTGAACTTGGTTATAAAGAAGCCCAAAAGTACCGCACTGAATTTTGTAAATAACCTAGGCTTTAAAGATTTTACTCTTTGAAATACCCCATTTATTAAGGCGGTATAGGACAGAGACCTTTAAAACACCTAATCCGTATATACTGCTTCTTTTAAAGTTAATGCTACTCGCTTCATCAAAATATTTGGTTGGGCAAGTCAACTCCCCTATTTCAAACCCGGCATAAAATATTTGAGCAATCATTTCATTGTCAAAAATGAAATCATCCGAATTGGCCTCAATGTTAATTTTTTCAAATATCTTTTTATCGAAAGCTCTATAACCCGTGTGGTATTCCGACAACTTCTGCCCCATCATAATATTTTGGAATAAGGTTAAAAGTCTATTTGCAATATACTTGTACATTGGCATACCACCTTTTAAAGCGCCTTTACCCAATATTCTACTTCCAAATGCCACTGGATAAACCTCATTGGCAATCATGTAAGACATGCTTTCAATTAATTTGGGTGTATATTGGTAATCAGGGTGCAACATCACGATAATGTCAGCGCCGATGTCCAACGCTTTGGTGTAACATGATTTCTGATTTCCACCATATCCTCTATTTACTTCGTGCTTGATAATGTGTTTGATGCCCAACTCCTTTGCCTTCGCAATAGTCTCGTCGCGGCTATTGTCGTCAACCAAGACCACTTCATCAACGATCTCAAATGGAATTTCGTTGTATGTTTTTTCCAAGGTTGCCGCCGCGTTATACGCTGGTAACACAACTGCAATTTTTTTCCCTTTAATCATAAAGGTCACAAAAATAATCGATTATTTATAAAATTAATATTAAATACTTGATTAAACACAAAACATATCCTAAACTTGAAACATGAAATACTATTTAGCACAATTCAGAGATCAAGTTTTTAATGGTTCTCTGTCTCTTTACAAACGGGTTTTTTTTCAGTTTTTAATTCTAAATATTGTCATAGGACTCATTTCTCTGGCGGTATATACCCCTTTGGTTTTGAAACTTTTTTCTTGGAATTTTTCCGACCTAGTAGATTTACAAACTAAAATGGAAGAAATGGGTGAACTGATGAAAAATGGCGGAGATCCTTCATATGCCCTAGAAGGTATCTTTGGCACACCAAATTATATTTACATGTTACCCTTAATACTGTTTGGAATGTTTATGGGCATTTGGTCTTTAAATTTATACTACCAACTAAACGATGCCGAAATCAGAAACAGCAACAGAAGTATTTTGAGCGCACTTAAAAATTCATTTTCTCCTCAGCTTTTCAGCATACTAGGATTTATGATTTTGTACTATCTACTAAGTATTTCTTCATTTGTCATTTTCATGGCTATTGTTGTTATGATTATGCAAATCACCAAAGTACTGGGGATAATAATTGGATTCATTGGCTTCTTTTTCTTGTTGTTTTTTATACTTCGTTTTTCTTTGGGATTTGCAGCCATAGTACATGGAAAAATGAGTATCAGTGAAGCTTTTGCTTATAGTTTTACCAAAATCACCTTTAAAAGAGCGGCCATGTTATTTTTAATGGGTATCGTAACATTGGTGGTGATGGGCATTGCCTCAGGTATCGGAGGAATGATCGTTCACTTAATCGTCAACCGCGAGCATAGCGATCCAATGACCTATTATTTGGTAAACCAAATTTTTGGAACCATAATGGGTGTAATTGTTAGCACATTTATATTTACAGGAAGCAGTGCCTTATATTTCCGCTACAGTAATGACGAAGACCAAGAGAACGATGAGCTAAGTGAGCATTTGATTAATAATTAGAACAAAGGAATACCATCCATTTCGGCGGGTATTTGTATATCCATCATTTTCAGAATACTCGGTGCAACATCGGCCAATTTGCCTTTGTGGTTTAATGCTTTGCATTTATCGCTGATGATAAAGCAAGGCACAGGATTCATACTATGGGCTGTATTAGGCGTGCCATCAGGATTGCGCGCTTCATCAGAATTTCCATGGTCGGCTATTATCAACATTTGATACCCTTTTGAAACCGCTAATTCTACCAAACGTTTAACACAAGCATCGACCGTTTCTGCCGCTTTAATAATCGCCTCCCAAACACCAGTATGTCCTACCATATCTGTATTTGCGAAGTTCAAACAAATAAAATCAAATTGTTCAGAAGCAATGGCAACTTCTAATTTATCGGTCAACAACAAAGCGCTCATTTCTGGCTGTAAATCGTAGGTCGCAACCTTGGGTGAAGGTTCCATAATCCTTGATTCACCTTCAAAAGGCTCTTCTCGTCCACCCGAAAAGAAGAAAGTAACATGCGGATACTTTTCTGTTTCAGCGCTTCGCAATTGCGCCTTTCCATTGGCGCTTAAAACTTCGCCTAAGGTATTGTTTACGTTAGAAGAATGAAAAACAACATGCACACCTTGGTAGGTGGCATCGTATTCTGTCATCGTTGCATAATACAAATTCAATTTATGCATACTAAAATCAGGAAAATCCGATTGGGTTAGAGCCTGGGTAATTTGTCGACCTCTGTCGGTTCTAAAATTAAAACACAATACGGCATCTCCGTTTTCTATGCGTGCCAAAGGTTTGTTATCAGCATCGACAATAATCGAAGGCTGAACAAATTCATCCGTTATATTTTCACTATAAGCTGCTTGAAGGGCTTCAGTTGCAGAATGAAATTTACTACCATTTCCATTCACCATTAAATCGTAAGCCAAATGTATCCTCTCCCAACGTTTGTCTCTATCCATGGCATAATAGCGCCCAATTAAAGAGACTATTTTTGCATTGGTATTTTCAATTCCTTTTTCCAAATAGGTTACAAACCCTTTTCCGCTGTTTGGATCCGTATCTCTTCCATCGGTAAATGCATGGATGAAAATTTGTTTTACCCCTTTATTTGTAAATATTTCACACAAAGAAATCAAATGTTCAAGACTGCTGTGCACACCTCCATCACTCACCAGTCCAGTTAAATGCAAGGGCTTGTTGTTTTCATTGCAATAGTTGGCCAAATTATTCAACACACTTTCTTCTGCTGCAGTTCCATCCTCAAATTTCTTGTTAATTAATGCCAATTGTTGCCAAACCACCCTTCCTGCGCCAATATTCATGTGTCCAACTTCACTATTCCCCATTTGACCTTCAGGCAAACCAACGGCATGTCCAAAAGTAGTCAATGTGGTATTGGGTACAGAATCAAACAAAGAATCAACAAAAGGTGTGTTTGCGTTGTAAATTCCATCGGTAAAATCGTGCTTACCAATACCCCAACCATCCAATACCATTAAGAAAACTTTGTTTTGACTTTGCATGGTGCAAAGGTAAATAAAATGCACGAATCAGACCAATGTTCAGAGTCATACAAAATCAAGATGGACATCAAGCCTTCGAATATCTATATTTGCAAAATGGAACTTCAACACATCAGCGCATCGCTTAATTCTATTGTTACCGAAACAGGACATTTTATCGCCGAGCAACGCAAAACATTTTCTTTGGAAGCGATGAGTGATAAAGGCTTGAATCAATTGGTCAGCTATGTTGACGTTGAAGCTGAAAAACTATTGGTTAATGCATTGAGCAAACTGGTTCCTGAGGCTGGATTTATAACCGAAGAGAACACTAGTGATATTGGACGCAAAACCTTGAATTGGATAATTGACCCTTTGGATGGGACCACCAATTTCATACATGGATTACCTGTCTATTCAGTTAGTGTTGCACTGGCAGAAGGACAAGAAGTATTGGTTGGCGCAGTATATGAAATAGGGCGCAAAGAATTGTTTAGTGCCTGGAAAAACGGTGGTGCATGGTGCAACGGTCATCAAATTTACGTTTCTAAAGAAATTGAATTGAAAAACAGTTTGATGGCAACTGGCTTCCCCTATTACGATTTCGAACAAATGGAGGCATACATACATACCCTAAAAGACTTAATGCAAAGCACCCATGGATTGAGGCGAATGGGCTCTGCTGCAGTTGATTTGGCTTATGTGGCTTGCGGACGCTTTGAAGGATTCTTTGAATATGGATTGCATGCATGGGACGTCGCCGCAGGCTGTTTATTGGTCCAAGAAGCAGGTGGCACTTTGTGCGACTTCGATGGCAAAAATGATTACCTGTTCGGCAGTTCTATTGTTGCCGACAACCAAGGCATACATGCGGCCTTGATGGAAATAATAGACAATAGATTTTAAAAATTTAGTTTAGAATTAATTTCAAATCAGCTTCATCGCTGTTATCGAAATTTAGATGTTCTTGCAGGGTTGTGGCCATACTGGTACCCACAAAATCGGCGCGTATTGGATACAATCTGTGGCTTCTTGAAGCCAGCACTACAACTTGAATCTTGCGTACTTTTTTCGAAACCAAAGGCATCATAGCCATCATCAATGTCTTGCCGGTGTTGAGTACATCATCGACCAAAACTATTGTCTCATGACTCAAATTATCCATAGAACAATCAGACTGATAACTGGGTTCTAAAGTCACCGAATCCAATTCGATTTGCATGATTTGAATTTTCTGTTCACTAATTTTTGCCAATTCAGAAGCAATTATTTTAGCAATATACATTCCTCTTTGGTCGATACCCGCTATCCAAATAACGGCTTCATCCATATTGTTTTCATACACCTGCCAAGCCAATCGCGTTAACTTGTGACTGATTTGTTGATGGTTTAGTATAATATCTGAAGACTGACTCATATACGGTTTCAAACCTACAAGAAATTCGAGTAAAAAACTAATCCAAAATTGCTTTTACACCAGGAAGCTCTTTGCCTTCAAAATATTCAAGCAAGGCGCCACCACCTGTAGAAACATAAGAGACTTGATCGGCCAAATGAAATTTGTGAATAGCCGCAGCACTGTCGCCACCTCCAATTAAACTGAATCCTCCATTTTTAGTTT
>JBIKPR010000092.1:0-8067 GCA_044357345.1 Bacteroidia bacterium | reverse complement strand
TGATCAGTTTCCCAACCAAACTTCCTATCATAAACGCAAATTCTTGGATACCAATGCACACCATCAAAGTGTTTGTTGATTCCATCGGGAGAGAAGGTCTTGAATCTTCTTCTCATGGTACCATTGTCCCAAAAGGTTCTGAATTTAATATTAAAAGTAACAGATTCGCCAGGTGCAAGAGGTTTTGCAAGACTTGCAATCAAGATTGTATTGTCTATAACATAGGTAACATCTTGGCCATTAATTTTAAATCCATCAATTAAAGTTCCCATTTTCAGGGCTTCGTATTTCCCGAATTTGGTTTCTTCATCGTTTACGTCATTTAAAGCATGGGCGTAGCTACCTGGTTGAAAGGCATTTTGGTATAAATGAAAATATACTTTGTTTAGTATATCTGGACTGTTGTTGTAATACACCAAAGTTTCAGTACCATTGATTTCATCTTTTACATCGTCAATATTCGCTTGTATAGTGTAATGCACGTCTTGTTGCCAATAAGCTGCATTGGGTTTTCTGTTTTTCCAGTAGTCTTTGTATTGAAAAACCGATTCAGCATTAAGAACAAAAGGTGTCAGCAATAAAATGCACAATAGTCTCTTCATATTATTTGATTGAAAGATGCGAAAATAAAGAAAATAGGGAAATAAAAGACACTAATTCAGTGCAAGCAAGCGGTGGAGCTCGTTTCTGGTATCTGGATCATTGAAACGACCTGAATATTCAGAGGTTGTTGTATGGCTGCTGTTGTCTTTGATGCCTCTGCTGGCAACACATAAATGTTTTGCATTGATAATAACTGCGACGTTATCAGTGCCCAATATTTTCTTTAATTCATTAGAAATTTGCATGGTCATGCGCTCTTGAACCTGCGGTCTTTTAGCGAAATACTCTACGATTCTATTGAGTTTAGACAAACCGATTACCTTACCATTAGGAATATATGCAATGTGTGCATTACCGAAGAAGGGAACAAAATGGTGTTCGCAATTGGTATAGAAATGGATATCCTTTTCGATAAGCATTTCATTGTATCTAAATTTATTTTTAAAATGAGAGACTTCAGGTTTGTTTTCAGGATTTAATCCCCAAAACATTTCCTTCACATACATTTTAGCAACCCGTTTGGGTGTGCCATTTAGACTATCATCTTCTAGATCAAGTCCCAGAGTTTCCATTATTGCTTTGAAATGCTCCTGTATAATTTCTATTTTTTGCTCGTCAGACTTTTCGAAGGCATCATTTCTCAATGGTGTATCGATGTGTGAATCGTCAAAATCGTGGTCGTGGTCGTGCTCTTCTGTGTGCATATTATTTTCCGTCAAATTCAACGTAGTTATTTTCAGTTTCGTAAAGTCTCAGGCTAACTTCTAAATTTTGAGGAAGTTTGGCTCTCATTTTTTCCCAAATCACAATTGCGATATTTTCAGCACTCGGATTAAGTGTTTTGAACTCTGTGGTATCAAGATTTAAATTCCTATGGTCAAAATGATCATGAACCTCAGATTGAATCAAATCCTTTAAAATTTTTGTATCAATGACAAATCCAGTAATTGGATCAACGTCACCTTTAACACTTAGTTCTAACATGTAATTGTGCCCATGGTAATTCGGATTGTTGCACAAGCCAAATATTTTTTTGTTTTCTTCATCGCTTAGCAAAGCATTGTGAAGTCTGTGAGCGGCATTAAAATGCGCTTTTCTAAAAACGGATACTTTCATTTTATTAGTACTTAAACTATTTAAAATCAAAATAGTTTTGGGAATAGCAAACTTAAATAAAATCACACTAAATTTTTATCTTTAAAATTGATAATCGAGAGTAACTTTTAAAAATAAGCAAGATTGTATTTTAAATATTATGTTTATCTTTTCTTACACAAAATTAATATTTTAAAATTTTCATATTGTATTGAATTACAATACTTTGAATTAAAAAGTACTTAAATAATTGAATTAACAGTGTTTAAAGACTTTAACAATGTTCAACATGAACTCCGTATGATAATCAATCATTTATACTGTAATATCTCTAAAGAAAACGAATATAACGGTATAGGAAATTTATATAAATCACTCATTTTAAACATCATATTGAATTCGTTTAAGAAAAATAAAATGATTCTTAAACAAAATACCTAGCCTTAAACACAATATTGTTTAGATTTGCTCCCATGAATACGACAAACAATTCTGCTATTGATTTAAATTTTGAAGAAAAATTGAAAACAGAAAGTAAAGCGCTTAGAACTTTGGCCTTGCAATTAACTAGAAACAGTGATGATGCAAAAGATTTGGTGCAGGAAACGTATTTAAAAGCATTAAGATATAAAGATAAATTCCATGAAGGCAGCAACTTGCGGGCTTGGTTATTTACCATCTTAAAGAACAGCTTTATCAACCAATACAGAAGAATGTCTAAAAGGAATACCTTTATAGACACAACCGACAATACCTATTTTTTAGACTTACCATCTCACAAAACAGATAATGACGCTGAATTGAAATTTATTCGTAAGGATCTAGAAACCGCTATTTCGCAGCTTCCTACCGATTTGAAAGTAACTTTTATGTTGAATACTGAAGGGTTTAAATACCAAGAAATTGCTGAAGAGCTCAGCATTCCAATCGGAACGGTAAAAACCCGTATATTTGTGGCAAGAAGAATTCTACGTCAAAAACTTCATGTGTATGGCGAAGATTTCGCAACGCACAAGACGGTTAATGAATAACTTATATTTATGGATAAACTTAGGAACAATTTTGTTTCCTATCATTCTGTCATTTGACAAGAAAGTTTCTTTTTATAAATATTGGCCACAAGCCTTTCCCGCTATAGCAATTACTGCATTTCTGTTTTTATTATGGGATCAATGGTTTGCTCAAATGCATGTTTGGGGATTTAACGCCATTTACCTATGCTCATATTATATTTACGATCTTCCAATTGAAGAAGTCATGTTCTTTTTCACTGTCCCATATGCTTGTATTTTTATTTACGAATGCTTGAAGGCTTATATTGGAAAAAGCGAAACTTTTGAAGAACTTTACCGTTGGTTTACCCTCCTATTTTTCGGAATTTCATGTTCCCTCTTATATTGGTTTAACGACCATTTGTATACGGCATTAACCTCACTTTTTTTATCTCTGCTACTTGGAACCCATCTAATGGTCATAAGAAGAAGGTATATGAGTTGGTTTTACTTTGCCTTTGTGGTATCATTAATACCAATGTTGATCGTCAATGGACTTTTAACCTCTTTTCCTGTAGTTCACTACAATGAGGCAGAAATTACAGGATTCAGAATAGGCAGTATTCCAATTGAAGATTTTTTATACAACATGGCTATGCTGGCAATGTGTATCGGATTATACGAGTGGTTTAAACGTCTGAGTCATCGACGCCAGTTACGCCCCCGGAAACAATCATCTTGAACACATTGGTTGGGTTAGCATTTAGAGGTTTTATTTTTTCGTTTTTAACGAAATACAAATCGCCTACAAAACCGTATGATTTAGGGAAATAAACAGCTGCAAAACCTTCCAATCCAATTGATTTTAAGTCTTTTTTGGTTATAAATCCAGCTTTATAAATACCATCTGCAGCCAATTCAACAATTACGGGTTCTGAGAACTTTTTCTTTTCACCTACAAAAGCTTCCATAATATCTTTCACAGAAGAATACAGAAACTTAATGCCTGGAGTTTTTTCTAACCAATCGTCAAACCAATCGATAAAAGGTTTAGCAACATAAGATGAACCTATAAATCCTACAAATAAGATAATAGAGAGAATGATTAATATTCCTAAACCGGGAATATGGTCTTCACCCAAAATATTGTCGATGGTTTGAAACAACCAAACTATAATGGCAGCAGTAGCAACCAAAGGAATAGTGATTAATAAACCTCTAAAAAAATACTTTAAAAACCTAGTTATAAGTCTTTGTTTAACGCGTTCGTGTCTGAATTTATTCATTATAATTTCAATAAATCTAATCCTATATCTTTTCTATAATACTTATCGGTAAACTGAATAGTTTCTGCATTCTTCATAGAAGTTGCTAAAGCTTCTTGAATAGAAGTACCTGTTGATGTAATTGCTAAAACCCTACCTCCATTGGTTAAAATTCTTCCATCCTCATTTTTAGTTCCAGCTTGGTAAACTTTTGAATCGGATATTTGTCCAAGGCCACTAATTTCATATCCTTTTATAAAATCTTCGGGGTAACCACCAGAAACTAAAAATACGGTAACAGCAGTTTGTGTGTCAATCTCTAAATTCACCTCATTGATACGGCCATTACAAGTGGCTAACATTAGGTCTAGTAAATCTGTTTTCACCCTGTGCAAAACAACTTCTGTTTCAGGGTCGCCCATACGGCAATTGTATTCAATAACTTTTGGCTCACCATTTACATTCATCAAACCAATAAATAAAAAGCCTTTATAAGTAATTCCGTCGCTTTTCAGACCTTGTATGGTTGGAATGACTATTCTTTTTTCTACCTTATCGATAAACACTTTATCTGCAAAAGGCACTGGTGAAATTGCGCCCATTCCACCGGTGTTTAAACCTTGGTCACCTTCGCCAATACGTTTGTAATCTTTTGCAGAAGGCAGCATCAAATAGTGTTCCCCATCGGTTAACACAAAAACACTTAATTCAATTCCGTGTAAAAACTCTTCTATCACCACTTTAGAACTTGAGGCACCAAACTTCCCATTGAGCATTTCTGCTAAATCATTTTTTGCGATCTGTAAGTCATTTTCAATCAAGACTCCTTTACCCGCAGCTAGACCATCCGCTTTTAAAACATAGGGTGGTTTTAATGATTCTAAGAAAGCATAGCCTTCATCTATATTTTGTTTTTCAACTGTACAATATGCTGCAGTGGGTATATTGTTTTTTTGCATTAAAGCTTTTGAGAAATCTTTGCTGCCTTCTAATTGCGCTCCTGCTTTGTTTGGACCTGCAATTAATACATTTTTCAGTTTCTCATTTGATTCTATAAAATCGACTATACCAGCGACCAATGGATCTTCATTCCCCGGAACAATTAGGTTGATTTGATGTTCGAGGCAAGCATTTTCAATAGCCGTAAAATCTAAAGGTGAAATCGGTAAATTGGTTCCGCATTCTGCAGTTCCAGCATTTCCTGGTGCAATAAAAAGCTTGTCGCACAAAGGACTTTTACTAATTTTATCCGCAAAAACATGCTCTCTACCTCCACTTCCAAGAATCAAAATATTCATATTGCAAAATTATACAAAATACACGCTTGAAATAATGAAATTCTAAAATGTGTAAATGTTTTTACATCAGTAGAAAAATAACATTAAAAACAAAAAACCTTGACATTGCTATCAAGGTTTTTACTTTGGTGCCCAGGACCGGAGTCGAACCGGTACGGGGGTGAACCCACAGGTGTTTGAGACCAGCGCGTCTACCAATTCCGCCACCTGGGCTTTTAAAGGGATGCAAAAGTATTCATAATATTTTAAAGTTCAAAATTATTTATGGGCTTTTTTGGGTTTTATTTTTGAGCACTTTTGGGGGCTACTTGAAAATATATTGTATTAAAAGAATATGTTCAAATCGCTGGTTCAGGTACAGCAATAGAAGGTCCGATAATCATAAATGGCAGAAGAATTGATCTAAACTTCTCCAATTTAAAAATTTACCAAGCAAAAGGCTTTAAATTAAAAAAGAAACATTTGAAGCTCTTATATCCCAATAATTAAACGAGGTTTTTAGTCTCATCGGTTTCATTTTGGTAATACTTTAAAGCCGCCAATACAGCCATAAAGCCCCAAAGCGGAACGGCAATTTTATCGAAGTCGCTGAAGTTATTTAAGAAAGCATGGATGTAATAGGTGATTAAACCGAGAATTGTTGCGGTGGCCAAACTTCTTTTCCAAGCTTCTTTATTCTCATCATACGCTACACTCATACCAGTGTATATGGATGCAAGAAAAACACCCAACCAAGACAATGCACCCATTAAGCCCATTTCAGACAATGCATTTAAGTATTCGTTGTGGGTATTGCCCAAATCACCACTGTTGGTGCTGATCAGCGTTAAGCTCTCTGGTCTTTGAAATGGTGCGTATTGAAACGTATAAGTTCCAGGGCCAAAACCAAACACCGGTTTTTCTTTGAACATCAGCACAGCACATTGCCAACGGTTGAGTCGCTCTAAGTTAGAAGGGTCTGTACTGATATTAGAAACCGAGGCTGCATGAGATTCTAAATCGTCTGCACTACCCTGCTTGTTGCTTTCTAGGCTGTATAATATTTGATCTTGCTTGACTATGGCCACTGCCACAATTAAAGCCAAGGCCATCATTATATGCTTGAATTTAACTTTTAATTTAAGAATGATGTAAAATCCAATAGCAGCAATCAAACTAATCCAAGATGCGCGGGTAAAAGAAAATATAATACCTAAAATGAGCACCAAGGCTATACCTGCGAAAATCAAACGGTGAATTATTGTGAATTTAAACCAATTGCCACGCATGGCGAACACCACAGCTATAGGAACAAAAAAAGCAATATAAGCTGAATAAATGGTATGGTCGCCAAAAAATGGTTGCATGATGGAATATCCCCAACCCCTAGAAAAACCTTCAGCCCCGTGTTTGATTAAAGTAAATCCAACGACCAAAGCTGTCCCATACAACATATACGAAAAGTATCTTCTGATATAATTTTGGTTTTGAAAAATTCTAAATAAAAAGAAAAAGAACACAGAAACAAACCAAAGTCTGGCCAATAAATATTTCATAGAAACTAAAGGAATTGTGCTGTTAAGTGCAGACAAAACCATCCAAAACAAATTGATTAATATGAATAGAACCAAAGGCATTTTCATAAATTTTAATTCAAATTTACCAGTCAATACCTGCTGAAAAATGAACATTACAAATACTATCCAAACCATTGGTTCTGTTGGAATAGAAAGCCCAAGTCCACCTCCTACATCATCGATAAAAACAGATAAAGGCACTAAAAAGCAAATCAACAAAACATAAAAGGATGGTTTATAATAACACAGGAAAAACAAGCCTAGTGCAAATGGCAAAAGTGCGACAAGATAAAAGTCCATTAATATGCCTACAATTCCAATAAGTATAGAAAAGGCACCAAAACCGAAAATCAGTTGATTTTCCTTTTTAGACAATATGACTTTGGTAAAGCTCAAGCTTTCTTTCTAAGTTTCTCGTATACAGCGAAGAAAATCGCAGAAAAACCAATGGTGCAGATCAATGAAACCAAAACAATCAATTTGCGGACAGGATAAGCACGTTGTTCGGCAACATCAGCGCCACTAACGGTAAATTTATTGTTCAAAGTTTCCTTAACATCCACCTCTGCTCGTTCGTATTTTGCTTTTAGATCAGACAATTTATCCAATTCTAATTGCAAAGTTTCGGTTAATGCAGTAAACTGGCCACCAAACTGAACCAAACTTTTTAATTGATCAATTAAATCGCTCACCTTATCCATTTTTCCTGCAGAACGGGCTTTATAAATTTCCTCGTTCAAGGCTCTGGATTGCTCTTCGTAGTTGGTAACACCTTCGCTTCCTAGCATTTGAAGTTCTGTTTTGATCTTGTTAATTTCGTTCTCTTTTGCTTGCATTTGACGCTTCACAATATCTAATGCAGGAATTGCAACTTCCAATTGAATTTCGTTTTTAATTGAATCGTATAAATCCAATATACCATTTGCCATTTTAGCCGCCATTTGTGCATCCTCATCCATAACATCTACGCGAATGGACAAATAACGGGTGCGGCTAAAACTGAAATTAGCGCCAATTTTATTGGCAAGTTTGGTTTTACGCAAACTGCTTTTAGGATCAATTTTATAATGCTCTAACAAATTATAGTTACGGACCAAACGCTCGGTCAATTTGGAGGATTGTAAAATCTGTAAGGCTTTTTCAGCTTCTTCTTCAGCACCAAATTCAAGAGGATCTTTTTGTCTTTGGTTCAAATCTGTTAACAACGCATTTGAAATCGAATTGTTGGTTGTTGGATAAAACACAACAGTTGATTGGT
>JBIKPR010000091.1:0-8091 GCA_044357345.1 Bacteroidia bacterium | reverse complement strand
CACGGCGGTTGTTAAAACGACCAGTTTCAGTATCGTTGCTATCGATTGCATGCTCTTGGCCATATCCTTTGGCTTGCATGCGTTCGGCCTCAATTCCGTTTTCTATCAGGAAGTTGACGATTGAGGCAGCCCTATTTTGCGATAATTCAATATTAGAATTGGCTTTTCCTCTGTTGTCGGTATGTCCGCTTATTTCAACAACCATACTGGGATATTTTTTCATAAATTCAACAATACTGTCAAGAGTTTCGTAGGATTCTGGTAAAATCTCCCAACTGCTTGTGGCGAATCTTATGTTGCGCAATACGATGCTTTGCCCAATTTTTGGATGGCTGTATATGGTTTCTTCAACAATGATTTTAGGCTTTTCTTCCATAAGGGTGTCTAAAGCACAACCTCTGGTGTTGCAGGGGTATGAAACGCCTTCCACTTCTTCAATTAAAACCACATCATCAATTAAATAGTAAATTTCACCCATGTAATCAGCCTCAGTACTGAAAACTTGAAACAATTTTAAATCCTTATTGTCGGTGAAATTTCCAATGTAAATAAATTTTTCATTTCCTTTGGCCACAAAGCTGCCACTTATGGTCATCCAAGTTTCTCTACAACCCAAAACCATGCTTGGATGTGATTGGATAACCACACCTTGCGCTTGTCCTTCATCTTTCGATTTGAAAAACATGATTTTCTCAGAAGTCACCACAGAAATTCCATTAAACGCATAGGCATTCTCTCTCCTAAGCTTAAGTTTAAATTGTATGGTGTAATGTTTGTCGGCGCTTAATGGTTTTTTAAGTTCATTTCTTAAACATTCATAATTAACGCCCATAACGCGAAAACCAGCATAACAGTTTTCTTTGTCTTTATAAATGTCTGGCGTTTCATTAGAACTTCCCCAATATTTTGCAAAATTTTCATTGTTGTATTCTATTTGGCTGTAATGTCCGTTTTTCATTTGATCACTTTTTAATTCAAAGTTCCCATTTGAAATGAGGTTGTTTTCTGCAGTAACAGGAATGCTCTTGATGTATAGACTGGCTCGGCATGCAGGATACTTTAATAAAAATAAAGAGTCATTGAAGTTTTCGTATTTAGCCAGTTTTTCAGCTTGCAATTGCTTTTTTGCTTCCTTTTGAGGGTCTCCGTTTATTAAGGTACTCAAGCTTGATTTATATTGACTCAACATGGTTCCGTTGGTTTCATTGATATACAAATTCCCCAATGAGTCAGATTTGGCAATAATGGTATCTGAACCATAAATATAAGTTCCTGTATCTAGAAAAAAAGTACTGACTATTGAACCATAGTTATATACCCTTTTGAAAAACAGGTTTTTGTCGAGATTGTAAAAGGTCCATTCGCCATTTCTGTAAGATATGTTGCTTCTTATGGTGTAAAAGGCATCACAAACTTTTTGACCCTCATTGGAAAAAAACGCCCATTCATCTACCCGCAAATATGAAACTGTCTTTGCGCCATAGGAAGTTTTGCCATTGAGTTTTTTGGTTTTTCCTTTTGCTATGCAATTGCCATCTGCATCCAGCACACAATCGGTTTGACCAAAGGCTAAAGATGAACATGCAAGTAGTATAAGTAAAGAGAGTAGATGTTTCATCAATCTAGGAAAAACGTTCATCGTTTAGTTTTATTATTCAACGTTCAAAAATAAGAAAAAAACAATACCTTTGCAGCCCTTAAAAATTCAAATAAAACCGCAATGGATCGTAATTCATACATAGGACTAGGCCTCATTTTCGCTTTGCTAATTGGTTATTTTTATATCAATCAACCAAGTTCACAAGACTTGGCTTTGCAAAAGCGCAGCGCTGATTCTATCCAAAATATAAAAGTACTTGAAGCAAAAAATCAAGAAAAACTTGCAATAATTGCACAGAAAGAAAAAGATAGTTTGGCTTCATTGCTTAAAACCGATAGTTTGGCATTGAAAAATGTTTATGGCGGTTTCTCTGGCAATGTTCTAGGAGAAGAGAAAATTCAAACCATTGAAAATTCAGAATTGATAATTAGTTTTTCAAATAAAGGTGGAAGTATAAAGCAAGTAGAACTTAAAAAATACAAAACAGATGGAAGAAAAGCTGTGAAATTAATGGATGAGGCAAACAGCCAACATGCCTTGATGTTTACTGCAGATCAGAAACGAATTAACTCCAATGACTTTTATTGGTCGATTGCTAAAACAGATGCCCGTAGCATTGTATACAGATTGTCATATGGTGCAACTGCTTACATCGAACACGAATACATTCTAGGAGAGCAAGGGTTTAATTTAGAGCATAGAATTCATACCAATGGTATGGGGGGCATCATTCAAAATAGCAATGGAATGACTTTGCAATTTACCAATGATTTGCCTTTACAAGAACGCGAAGTCGTTGAAGAGAAGAAGAAGGCAACCATTTATTTCAAGTATTTAGATAAAAATGCAGATTATATTTCGGAGACAAAAAGTGAATCACTTAATCTTGAAGAGCCGGTTCAATGGGTGAGTTTGAAGCAACAGTTTTTCAATACTGCCATTTACGCTGAGAAGCCATTTTTAAAAGGAAGTGTCGTAACTACAAAAGATGCAATTTCAGACAAGAATGTAAAGAACATGAGTGCTAGCTTGTCTTTGCCTTATGAAGCTAATAGAGATCAAGATTTCAAATTAAAATATTTCTTCGGACCAAATCAATATGAAACACTGAAAGACCAAGGAATTGGTTTGGATAAAATTATTCCGTTGGGTTGGGGTATTTTTGGTTGGATGAACCGGTTCATGATTATTCCGATTTTCAATTTCTTGCAAAAATATTTGAGTAACTATGGTATTATCATTTTGTTGCTCACCTTAATTATAAAGACTTTGTTGTTGCCATTGGTTTTTAAATCTTATAAATCTACAGCCAAAATGCGCTTGTTAAAGCCAGAGATGGATGAGATTAAAGAGAAGTACAAAGACGATATGCAAACCATTCAAGTTGAGAACTTGAAATTGTACAAGCAGGCCGGTGTTAATCCTCTAGGTGGATGTTTGCCAATGCTGCTGCAAATGCCAATCTTGATTGCTGTTTTCCAGTTTGTTCCTTCTGCTTTCGAATTCAGACAGCAAGCATTCTTGTGGGCAGACGATTTGTCAATTTACGATTCAATTTGGAATTTCGGAAAATTGCCAGTCATTGATTACATTTATGGTGATCACGTCAGTTTGTTTACTTTGTTGATGACCATTTCAACCCTCATTTATACCCGCATGAACAACCAAATTACGGGTGGAATGAATGAGCAAATGAAATATATAAGTTATTTGATGCCTATTTTATTCCTAGGTTTCTTTAATAAATATGCTGCAGCCTTAACTTATTATTACTTCCTAAGTAATATTGTAACATTTACGCAACAATGGGCAATTAAGAAATTTGTTGATGAAGACAAATTAAAAGCTCAAATCCATGAATCTAAAAGTAAGAAAGTTGAAGATAAAAAATCAGCCTTCCAAAAACGTTTAGAGGAAATCGCGAAAGCGAAGGACGCCAGCAAAAACATTAAGAAAAAGTAAAACTTTCCTATGCAATTGTTCTTTTGCGATAATCTTCAAGGCCCTTCATCCATATTAAATGAGGAAGAAAGCAGACATTGCAAAGTTTTGCGCAAACAGCTTGGTGAGCAAATTCAAGTAATTGATGGTGCCGGTGCTTTGGCATTGTGTCGAATTGATAAATTTCAAGGTAAAGAAACCCTTTTAGAAGTTTTGAAAATTGAAAGAATTAAACAATCAAGAGACTATTATTTTCACCTATACATTGCTCCAACAAAGCAAAACGACCGTATTGAATGGATGTTTGAGAAGGCCGTAGAGGCGGGTTTGGATGAGATAACATTCATTGAAACTGAACATTCAGAAAAGAATAGAATCAATGTTTCAAGACTTGAACGCATAGCCCTGTCTGCAATTAAACAAAGTGCACAATTTTATTTGCCTAAAATTAATCCCCTGGTAAAGCTCAGTAAGATTGAATTGGACGGAGATTTTTTTGTGGCACATTGCCGAGAAGATGCCGAGAAAATTGGTTTAATCGAAGCAGTTGAAAAAAAACAAAACCGTCAATCAATTTCAATTTTAATAGGACCAGAAGGTGATTTTTCTTCTGCTGAAATTCAAAGGTTTTACCAACATAATGTTTCATCTATCTCGCTGGGAAATAACCGTTTGCGAACAGAAACAGCAGGTTTGTATTGTGCTATGGTACTCAATGCTTGCCTCTAAATTTGTCTAAATCGAACAATTTTTGTAATCTTGCATTGAATAACCCGAAAGTTAAACGGCTTTTAATTAGCATTTAACAGGTCAAACTTCAAGTGTTTAATTTTTGCTTGAAGGGTTTTGCCTATTATGTCATTTAAAAATCAAAAAATACAAGTTGTTGTTTCTAATTTTGAAATTGGAGCTGGTAAAAGAGGTGCTGAAAAAGGCCCATTAAGTTTACTTGAATCATTAAAACAACTTGAAATTGAATTTGATTCACCCATTCTCCTAAATGCGGCTGATTATTCAGAGTCAGAATCTCAAACACCATTTTGCAAACATATTTTTGAAATTGAAAAAGCTTCAAGCTTGTTAAATGCAGAAATTGAGAATCAATTAAGTCAAAATAAATTCCCGTTGATTTTGTCAGGCGACCACAGCAATGCAATTGGAGGCATTAGTGGTGTTAAGAATGCTTATCCAGATAAACGCATTGGCGTTATTTGGGTTGATGCACACGCTGATTTGCATTCACCATATACAACGCCTTCTGGCAATATGCATGGGATGCCATTGGCTGCATTGCTAAATACTGATAATTTGAAGTTTCAAAAAAATCAAATTTCAATAGAGGAAACCCAAGCTTGGGATAGGTTGAAAAAAATTGGCAGCCATTCAATTGCTCCCAAAATAAAACCAGAAGATATTGTTTTTATTGGAATCAGAGATGCAGAACCAGAAGAGTGGGGGTTAATTGAAGAGCACGGAATTAAGACTTTTGAGCCACATGACATAAAGACGCATGGGATTTTCTTCGCAATTAACAATGCTTTGAAACATCTGGAAGCTTGCGATTTAATTTATGTTTCATTTGATGTTGACTCTTTGGATCCAAGTGTTTCTGTTGGAACGGGGACTACTGCACCTGATGGGCTTAGTTTTACAGAAGCAGAAGCTGTGTTTAAGACCTTTTTAAACCATCCTAAATTGGTCGCGTTTGAAATAACTGAGATTAACCCAAGTCTTGATCAAGAAGGGAATCCAATGGCCAATGTTGTTGCCGCCTTGTTGGGTTATGGAATAAAATCCTAGAACATAGTATTTGTTGCTTTTTTATAAAATCTGAAGGGTTCAGATTGCTGAAAAACTGTGGAAATATTTGCTTAGAGCATTAGTTTATGCCGCAAAAAAAGTGTATTTTTACGCTTTAAATTAACCATTAAAATATATGAGTGGAAGCATTGATAAGAGTAATTATGGAGCGGATAACATTCAAGTTTTAGAAGGACTTGAAGCAGTTAGAAAAAGACCGGCGATGTACATTGGTGATATTGGGCCAAAAGGTCTGCATCACTTGGTGTACGAGGTAGTAGACAATAGTATTGACGAAGCTTTGGCTGGGTATGCAAAGAACATTGCAGTATTCATTAATCCAGATAATAGTGTAACCGTTACTGATGACGGTCGTGGTATTCCAACTGGCATACATGCAAAAGAACAAAGGTCTGCATTGGAAGTGGTAATGACCGTTTTGCACGCCGGAGGTAAATTTGATAAAGACACCTATAAAGTATCAGGTGGTTTGCACGGTGTGGGTGTGAGTTGTGTGAATGCTCTTTCCATCTTATTGACCGCAACAGTTTACCGCGAAGGTCAAATTTTTCAACAAGAATACAGCTGCGGTAAGCCGTTGTATGATGTAAAAGTAATTGGTGAAACCGACAAAAGAGGTACCACAATTCAATTTAAGCCTGATTCAACAATTTTTTATAACACAGAATATAACTTTGACACTTTAAGTAACCGTTTAAGGGAATTGTGCTTTTTAAATAAAGGAATAAGGTTGCAACTAACCGACCTTAGGGTTGTAGGAGATGCTGAACCGAGATTTGAAGAATTTTACAGTGAAGAAGGTTTAAAAGAGTTTATTAAATACCTTGACAGCACCAGAGAAAAAATTATTCCTGAACCAATTTATGCAGAAGGTGAAAAACAAGGCATTCCAATTGAGATTGCTTTCCAATACAATTCAGGGTACAGTGAGAATTTGCATAGCTATGTAAACAATATCAATACCATCGAAGGTGGAACCCACGTTGCTGGTTTTCGCCGCGGTTTGACTAGAACCTTAAAAGCTTATGCAGACAAAGAAGGTTTGTTAAAAAACCTTAAATTTGAAATCAGTGGAGATGACTTTAGAGAAGGTCTTACAGGCGTTATATCTGTAAAAGTTCAAGAGCCTCAATTTGAAGGACAAACCAAAACCAAGCTTGGAAACAACGAGGTTATGGGTGCTGTAGATGTTTGCGTCGGTGAAATGTTGGGTAATTACTTGGAAGAAAATCCAAAGGATGCCAAAACCATCGTTAACAAAGTGATACTTGCGGCAACAGCTCGACATGCAGCCAGAAAAGCCCGTGAAATGGTGCAAAGAAAAGGTGCAATGAGCGGCATGGGATTACCTGGGAAATTAAGTGACTGTTCGAGTACTGATCCTGCAAAATGTGAAATTTATTTGGTTGAGGGAGATTCGGCTGGCGGAACTGCTAAGCAAGGTAGAGACAGGGTGTTTCAAGCAATCATGCCTTTAAGAGGTAAAATCTTAAACGTAGAAAAAGCAATGGAACATAAAATTTACGAGAATGAAGAGATTCGCAATATGTTCACTGCCTTGGGGGTTAAAATTGGCACAGAGGCGGACGACAAAGAACTTAACATAGAAAAATTGCGTTACCATAAAGTAATTATCATGACCGATGCGGACGTTGACGGAAGTCACATTCGTACTTTGATATTAACTTTGTTCTACCGTTATATGAAAAAACTTGTTGAAAGTGGCTACGTTTACATCGCAACACCGCCATTGTATCTAGTAAAGAAAGGGACTACAAGCCGCTATTGCTGGACCGAAGAACAAAGAGAAAAAGCCGTAATTGAAATTGCTAAAGGGGCTAATCCAGATACCGTTAACATACAGCGCTATAAAGGTTTGGGTGAAATGAATTTTGAACAATTGTGGGAGACAACAATGGATCCAGCAAGAAGAACACTTAAAAGGGTAACACTTGACAGTGCTGCAGAAGCCGATCATACCTTCAGCATGTTGATGGGTGATGAGGTTCCTCCTCGTCGTGAATTCATTGAGAAAAATGCCAAGTATGCTAAAATTGACATCTAAAATATAAAATGATTTTTTTAAAAGGGGCTACTAAGCCCCTTTTTTATTGGATTAATTCTCGACTTTTCTTTTAATCGATACCTTCTTATCTGTTAAAAATCTTTATTTTTGTACCCGTTTATCCCATGCAAGAACAAATATTAATTTTAGATTTTGGTTCTCAATACACCCAACTAATAGCAAGAAGAGTTAGAGAATTAAATGTCTATTGCGAAATCCATCCTTACAACCATATTGGCGAAATATCCGAAGGCGTTAAAGGCGTTATCCTAAGTGGAAGCCCTGCCTCCGTGAGAGATCCAGAATGTCCAAAAATCGATCTAGATCAATTTATTGGTAAGTTTCCTGTTTTAGGCGTTTGTTATGGCGCGCAATACATCGCACAAAACTTAGGGGGTAAGGTTGCCGCTAGCGACCACCGTGAATATGGCCGTTCTATGTTGCACATTAAAAACGAGTCAAGATTGTTAAAAGGATTGTCAACGCCTACTCAAATGTGGATGAGCCATGCCGACACTATAATGGATTTACCAAACAATGCTGAGCTATTGGCTGGCACCGACTCTATTAATAATGCCGCATACCGTCTCAAAGATTCTGAAACATATTGCATTCAATTTCACCCTGAAGTTACCCATAGCACCGAAGGTTTAAAATTATTGCA
>JBIKPR010000090.1:0-8133 GCA_044357345.1 Bacteroidia bacterium | reverse complement strand
TTAAAGTATAGGTAGCGCCTTGAGGATCTAAATACGACTTACAAAAATTTGCAGGTAAGGCAACAGGATTGTTTTTACTTCCGTATTTTGTTATAAGTTCACCGTCACTAAACAGGTATTTAATCGATTTTATACAATAATCGTTGTCTCCAGAAACACTGGAATCAACAAAACAGAATATGTTGTTTTCAAAACATTGAACGGAATCGCTTAGCAGCCTAAGTTTAATTTTTGGTCTGTCTTTTACAACAATCGTAACTGAGCTGCTGCAAGATTTACCATTGGGCAATGTGCAAGAATAGGTAATTGTTTTGCTGCCTATGGAGCCAAATGTAAATGTAGGATTTGCATTGCTATTATTAAAACCTTCATTGTTGAAATTCCAATTGTGGTTTGTTGCGCCGGGTGTATTGGAGATAAATTCTATTGGGTTGTTGATACATGGAAGGCCTTTAACGCCAATAAGACATTGTGCCTGAGAACTCAAGCCTATAAAGAAAAACAATATACATATCAGTCTGCTGATTTTCAAAAATAAGTCTATTAATGGACAAGACGCTATTTTAAGGTAAAAAGTGACCTTAGAGTGACAAAATAATTAATTCACTAAACCATGGTGGATGAGGTATTCAGCAATTTGCACGGCATTGGTTGCAGCGCCTTTTCTTAAATTATCTGACACAATCCAACAATTCAACGTATTGGCTTGGGTATCATCGCGTCTAATTCTACCGACAAATACAGCATCTTTGTTGTGTGCATTTAATGGCATAGGGTATTCGGAATTGGCAACAGAATTTTGCACAACAATTCCAGGTGAATTTTCCAATAAATGAACAAGTTCTTTCAAATCAAACTCATTTTCAAATTCAATATTTACACTTTCGCTGTGACCACCCATTACAGGAACTCTAACGGCTGTAGCGGTAACTTTAATGTTTTCATCAGACATGATTTTCACCGTCTCATTCACCATTTTCATTTCCTCTTTGGTGTAGTCATTATCAGTAAACACATCTATTTGGGGTATCAAGTTTAAATCAATTGGGTAAGCATATGCCATTGGTCCTGAAACACCATTTCTTTCATTCATGAGTTGATCGACTGCTTTTTTACCAGTGCCTGTTACACTTTGATACGTGCTTACCACTACCCTTTTGATTTTATACCTTAAATGCAGAGGTTGCAAAACAACTACCATTTGTATGGTGCTGCAATTCGGGTTTGCTATAATCTTATCGTTCACATTTAAAACACTTGCGTTTACCTCAGGAACAACTAATTTTTTATTTGGATCCATTCTCCAAGCAGAAGAATTGTCGATTACAGTGGTGCCAACTTCCGCGAATCGAGGAGCCCATTCTAAACTTGTGCTGCCACCTGCAGAAAACAAAGCAATATCTGGCTGCATAGAAATAGCTGTCTGCATACCCACAACAGAAAATTCTTCGCCTTTGTATGTTACTTTCTGACCGATCGATTTTTCTGAGGCTACTGGAATTAATTCAGTTAAAGGAAAGTTTCTTTCTTCTAAAATTTCTAACATTTTTGTTCCGACCAAACCAGTGGCACCAACTACAGCGATTTTCATGCGGCAAATTTAGTAATTAATCATTTATAAAATCAATTCTTGAATCATTTACTTGACTTTATGACTTAATTTGCGGTTCATTTTGAAAATATTTAAATTTCTTGTGATTGTTTGAAAGCATTAAAATCAATTTTAAATTTTCTCATACAATACAACTTCATTGTTGCATTTGGTGCAGTTGCATTGAGTTTGCAAACCATGTTACTCATTAAACAAGAATTAAAATTCACTCCCTACACCCTGTTGATTTTTTTAGCTTGTCTGCTGGATTACAATTTACACAGACTTATAAAAATCAGATATCAAAACAATTTCAAAAAGTCATTTAATTTTAATCTATTAATTGTGGTTTTATCATTGGGTATTTCAATAAACTTATTTTTCATTTCAAAAGAACTGTATTTTGATTTTTTATGCATTGGTGCGCTAACGCTTGCCTATACATTGCCATTTGTATTCAAGAACAAATACATCAATTTGATTAAGAAAATCCCATTTTTGAAAACTGCCATGCTTGCATTTGTATGGACCTATTTAACTGTAAATATTCCGATTAAACTATCGAACGCAATTCTAAATGAATATGAATATTTTGCCCTTTTCACGGGTCGATTCCTTTTTATTACAGTGGTAACTTTACCATTTGAAATGAGGGATAAAGCAACAGATTTAAAAGATGGTGTGCTAAGCCTTGCACATATTTTAACTGTTCATCAACTGCATTTTTTAGCTTTTTTAATGCTTGGATTAATGAACGTAATTATGTGTTGGTATTTAAATAAAAAGGGAAGCTCAGCGTTATGCATAGCCTTTGTGATTTCAAGTGCACTATTGTTTTGGCTTATTCAGTTCAAAAAAAACCAGCGGAATCGGTATTATTATCAAGTCTTTATAGATGGAGTGCTTATTATGCAATTTTTGTTGGTGTATTTTATTGCGAGGGTTTAGATCCAATTATTTCACAATTAATGAAATAAAGCGCGCTAAAAACACTGAACCAATAACCATTAGAAGCAGCCCAAAGTATTTATTGATGGTAAAGAAAATTCTGGCATTTAATTTTTTCCCAATTAGATGAGATAAAAATACTTTTAAAACATCCATTAAGAAAAGAACAATCAAAATGGTAATTAAATTAACACTTAACAAGATTTTATAATTTGTTTCTTCTGCATATTTTAAACTAATTGAACCCATAACATTAAACCAAAGTATGAAGGTAAATGGGTTGACTAAATTAAGCCAAAAGCCTTTTAAAATACTTTTACTGGAGGGTACACGAGCGGAATACGATTGTAAAAAAGCTTTGTATTGGTGGCGAAAATATTTTACCCCCATTAAAAACAAAACAACTGCACCACAAAGGCTGTACATTTTTTGAAAAGATGGATTTTGCATAAAATCGGCGACACCTAAGATACACAAAATGGCAACCAACAAATCACTCAAAAACACACCGGAAGCAAGCATAACACCTTTTTTGAAACCGTCTTGAATGCTGGTGTGTATCAGTTTGAAAAAAGCAGGTCCAAAAAGCAAAATACTAATTAAGAAACCTTGCCAAATACCATTTAAAATTGGGAATAAATACATTCTATGGTTTAGTTAAAAGTTGATTTAAATCTTTTATAATTGTTTCAGTAATCCCCTTGTTGTATCCGTATATAATTTTAATGAGTACTCCATTTTTGATAATTAATAAACGGGGGAAACCCGTGACGCCAAAATTATATAAAGTTTGTTTATTTGTCTCAACAATGGGGTATAAAATTTGATGATCTGCGACATAGTTTTTAACATTTGCCCAATCCGTTTCAAAGGCATTGATTCCAAAAAGATATACGCCTTTGTTTTTAAAGTTTGAATACAGGCTATTTAATTCAGGCGAGGCTTCAATGCAGGGCGCACATGTGGTGTAGAAAAAATCGAGTAGAACGATGGAATCTTTAATGTCTTGAAATTTAAAATTAGCCTTTCTAAACAAAGTGGCCATAATTTGGTTTAATGTATCGCCTGGCTTTATTTTTTGGTACAAATCCTTTCTGGAATTTTTTATAGAATCGCCGTCAGGATATTTTGCAATTATTGCAATAAAGGAATCTGAAGTTGTTAAAATCGGTTTGTATGCCGACTTCTCCAATAGTTGATAATCAATTAATTTATAAAGACTGTATTGGTTGTTAATTTTTCCGACTGTAAACGTCTCCTCAGACATCGGGATATAGGTTTGACGGTCTATTAAAACAATGGTCTTTTCAATGCAAACAAAACGTTTTTTTTGGTCTTTAATGCTGTCGATTTTTTCCAAATAAATATAGCGTTCGTCTTTGTTTTTTTCACTAAAAGCCATTAAATCGGCTCTAGAATACAACAAAGGCTTGTATACATTGTTATTTAAATTTTTAATCAGCAGCGGTTCATTATCGGCAAGTAGTGTTTTATATGAAATGTTATTGCTAAAATTCACTCTATACATTCCTTTGGTATTGGATGCGACAAGGCTTCTAAGCGCATTAGATTTAAGATAATTAATTTGTTGATAACCGATGTAATATTCCAAATCTGTTCTGAATACATTAGAAATATAGACTTCTGAAAGGGTATCCTTTTCTAGAGGATATTTGAATTTCCTCTCAAATTTTATCTGATATTGCTCAAATGAAGCATTTGCATTTAGAATTTTTTTCAACAATTCTCTCGGAATATCAGCGAAAACATGGTTGGCAAATACTAAGAAAAAACACAATAGAAGGGATTTAGAGCGCATAGATTAGTTTTACAAAAATAATCGAAATTGAGGGGTATTCAAAATGGATTGTGATGCTTGGAATTAAATTAGAATGTAAATTAATAGACACAATGGCTATAAACTGAATACAAGTATGTAATTATTTTAATTTAGATTTGCGATTATGTACGAAAACATTTTAAGTCAAAACGAAAATGGTATATGCACAATTACCATCAATAGAGAGAGCAAATTAAACGCCCTGAATATTCAAACGTTGCAAGAAATAAAGCTTGCAGTAATTGAAGCCAATGCGAATAAAGAAATACATGGAATTATTTTAACAGGAGCAGGACAAAAAGCATTTGCAGCTGGAGCTGATATTTCAGAGTTTGTTAACTTCACCCCCAAGCAAGGCAATCAGATGTCAGCAGATGGGCATGAGGTAATGAACACCATTGAAAATTCAGGCAAGCCAGTAATAGCTGCAGTAAACGGATTTGCTTTGGGTGGTGGATGTGAATTGGCTATGGCCTGTCATATGCGTTTGGCTTCTGAAAACGCAAAATTTGGACAACCTGAAGTAAACCTAGGTTTACCTCCAGGATATGCAGGTACTCAACGTTTAATTCAACTAATTGGAAAAGGCAAGGCAACACAACTTTTATTAACAGCTGATGTAATAGGAGCCAACGTGGCAATGGAATATGGATTGGTAAATGAAGTATTACCGATAGAAGATTTATTGCCGCGTTGTATTGAAATGTTAAATAAAATTTCAAGCAAATCGCCGCTAGCGATAGCCAAAGTTATAAAATGCATCAATGCTTATTTCACAGAAGGCAAAGATGGCTTCTTAACTGAAATAGAAGAATTTGGGCACGCTTTTAGCACCAAAGATTTTAAAGAAGGAACAGATGCTTTCTTAAATAAGAGAAAAGCCAACTTTGAAAGATAAAAAACAACACTCCATTTTGACAAAAGTCTTTAAAATCTTCATACTTTCATTTTGTTTATTCTGCCAAAGTAGATTAAATGCCCAGGTACCGGAGTTTTGGTATGAATACCAACTCAAGCAAATGAGTTTAGATGAAAAGATTGGACAATTATTTATGGTAGCAGCATACAGCAATAAGGATGCGCAGCATACATTAGATTTGGAAAATCAGGTTTTAAATTACCATGTTGGAGGTTTGGTTTTTTTTCAAAATGACCCTTTAAAGCAAGCCTATCTTAGCAATTATTTGCAATCCATTTCTAAAGTTCCTTTGATGCTAGGAATTGATGCAGAATGGGGATTGGCAATGCGTTTACAACACACACAAAAATTTCCATACGCAATTACCTTGGGCGCTTTACAAAAAGACAGCTTGGCTTTTGAAATTGGCGCTGCAATTGGAAGAGATTTAAAGCGTTTGGGCATGCATATTAATTTCGCACCAGATGTAGACATAAATGTCAATCCTAAAAATCCGATTATTGGATTCAGGGCTTTTGGTGATGATAAAAAAAGAATATCATTTACAGCAGATGCTTTTAGTAAAGGCATGTTGAGCGAAGATGTTTTATCTTGCGCAAAACACTTCCCTGGGCATGGTGATGTGCATACCGATTCTCACCTGGATATGCCTGAGGTTGATAAATCGTACCAACAATTAGACACTTCAGAATTTTATCCTTTTAAATATTTAATTCAACAAGGTGTACCATCCATTATGGTGGCACATATCTTCTACCCTCAATTGGATTCAAGACCCAACAGACCAGCTTCATTGTCAAAACACATTATTGATACAGTGCTACGTCAGAAAATGAATTTCGACGGATTGGTTATTACCGATGCCTTAAATATGAAGGGCGTTTCAAAATACTATGAGCCAGGCTTTTTAGAATTAGAAGCCTTTCTAGCGGGCAATGATGTCTTAATGTTTAGTGAAAATGTCCCAAAAGCATTTGAACTAATAAAGGATGCCATCTTAAAAGGATTGGTTTCAGAAGCAGAATTAGACCGAAGGGTTACGAGAATATTAAAATGGAAAAAAGTGGCGGGATTAGACCAATACAAACCTATTGAGACTAGCCATTTGCTTAAAGACTTAAACAGCAACAAGAACGATAACTTGCTCCAAAGTGTAGCCAATCAAACGGTTGAAATAGTGAGAGATCCTCAAGATTTGATTAGACAACTCGAGAACAGCAAAACTGTTTTTGTTACGGTAGGTGATTTATTAGAATCAAGTTGGAAAACTGAAGCGAGTGCCCATGGTTTTAGTCATTTTATTTCTATGGATAAAGATGCCAATGCTGAAAAACAAGGTGGGCTGTTGAATAAGTTAGGTCCTTATAGCACTGTGGTCATAAGTTTGCATCAAGCAAAATTTTGGAAGCAAGAAAAAGCAGGCTACACCGAAAATGATTTTGCTTTAATCAAATTATTGGCCAAAAAGAAAAAAGTCATCGTCGTTGGTTTTTGCAACCCATACGTCTTGCAATATTTACCAGACAATGTAACGGTTGTGGCAGGCTATGAAGATTTGCCATATTTCCACCATGCTGTTCTTGATTTGATTACAGGTAAAATTACGCAAAAAGGTAAACTGCCCATTAAATTAAGAACATACAGCAACGCAAATGAATCTACAGGAAGTATTATTAACACCAATAAATTAAATGAAATTGATGGTATAGTGCAGCAATTAATGCAAAAGAAAGCAGCACCGGGTTGTCGCGTCTTGGTACTAAGGGAAGGCAAAGAAGTTTTCAATAGATCTTATGGCTATTTAAATTACGACAAATTAAGAAAAGTAAATGACAGCAGCATGTATGACATTGCGTCAGTTACAAAAATAGCAGCCACTACCCTTGCGGTTATGAAACTATATGAAGAAGGCAAAATAGATTTACAAAAAACATTGGGGCATTATCTTCCTCAAGTGCAAGGCAGCAATAAAGCTGATTTAGTATTATCAGAGATACTCCAGCACCGAGCAGGTTTAACCGCATGGATTCCTTTTTACAAAGAAACATTGCCTTACATTGATAGTATTTATTGTGCAATAGAAGATAGTGCATTTTGTGTAAAGGTAGCCGACAAACTGTTTATGTTAAAAGCCAATAAGGATACCATTTACAAACGTATTTTTGATTCTCCCCTAGAGGCAAAAGTATACCGTTACAGTGACTTGAGTATGATTTTAATGCAATTGGTGGTAGAAAAAGTAAGTGGTAAAAGTTTAGACCAATATGTAGATGAAAAGTTTTACAAACCAATTGGATTGAAGTATATCACATACAACCCATGGAAGAAGCAAAAAACAGATAATATAGCCCCTACCCAATCTGACCGATTATTCAGGCAACAAGAATTATGCGGCTATGTGCACGATCCAGGAGCGGCCATGTTAGGTGGAGTTAGTGGTCATGCAGGTATTTTTTCTACAGCAAGTGATTTGGCGGCCTTAATGCAAATGTTGGTGCAAGGTGGAAACTACAATGGAAAAGAATATTTAAAATTGAGTACAATTAAAAAATTCACCAGCTACCAAAATTTGGATTCTAGAAGGGGCTTAGGCTTTGACAAGCCAGACTTTACAGGCAAGATCAGTCCTGCAAGCACTTTAGGCAGTCACCAAATGTTTGGACACACTGGTTTTACAGGTACATGCACTTGGGCGGATCCGAAATCAGGTCTGGTATTTGTGTTTTTAAGCAATAGGATTTGTCCTATAGAAGAGAACAAAGAACTAATAACTGGTAATTACAGAACCCGAATTCAAGATGTTATTTACCTTTGGTTGTCAGAAAACAATTAGTT
>JBIKPR010000089.1:0-8153 GCA_044357345.1 Bacteroidia bacterium | reverse complement strand
TATTTTTTAACCAATTTTATTCCTAAAAGTGGTCAACTTATTTCAGGCACTGACACGTGAAACCATGTTGTTGGTGTCCTCGCCAACAACGCCATTAGTGCGATGATCTTATAGTTGTTTACGATTATCTAAAAACAATATGTCACCCCGCTGGGGTTTAATTCTTCATTCTCATTCTCATTCTACAAATGTTTCACCCCTCTGGGGTTGTGGATTCAGTGCGATGATCTGGTATACGTTTACGTCCAACTATAAATTAAGGAACTTCATAACTGTAAATTAAAATAATAAGTTCTTGATTTTTAAAATGCATTTGGATATCAAATCGCAAACCCTTTAATAAAAATGGTTGTAGTTTCCTGGAATCGTATTGTTTGGATTTGGATTCTTTCATTTTAAAATTCCAAAACAACTTATCTATTCCTTTTTTAGATATTGTGCTGTCTGGATTTCCAAATATGTCAATAATTTTACTTCTACGTGTATTAATGTTTATACCTTTTAATGTTTGAATTCTTTCAATTTGAATTGGCTTGGTCTCTTTAACACTAAAGCCTTCAGATGCCAGACCATTCATATACGATTCAGGCATATTGAATCCTCTACACATTATGGCATTTGTAACCGAACCATCGGTATATGGTTCACAAAACAGGTTACAATTTAACTTATTGCTTTTAAAATATGGAAATTTATTAGATGCTTCATAATTGAAAAATTCTTCATTAGAAAAAATAAACACATCCGGTTCAATGTATTTTACATTGCTAGTATCGTCAATTATTGTATCCCTATATTCTATTGTATCTTTAGAAACTTCAATATTTTCTGAATGAAAAATAGAACTATCAACTTGGGTTGGTGTTTTACTCAAATTTTGATTTTTGTTGTTACAAGAAATCAGCAAAATAAATGCTAGATATAAGATGATGTTTTTCATTTCAAAGCAATAATTTTCAGGTTATCACAAATTAAAACCTATTCGTTCATAAATACAAATCGTGGAATGGATTTACATTTGAAAACAATGCTAATCGTTTATTCGAACCTGCCCCCAAGTGCAGCGGCAGCCCTAGGGCGCAAATTGATCTATTAGGATTTACAAACAGGGCGGCGTGGCAACAAGCCCCTGTTAAATGCTATTAAAAAAACGAATATTGTCGCGCACTAGGCTATAGCGAAACTGGGTTAGGCAGAAATTCAAAACCGATGGCTTATTAACCGAAAAATCTGAAATTCATTTTTTTTAAATCAATACAAATCAATTATTTAAATAAAAAATATTTGTTTTTTGTTTAATATTTTAAATATATTGTTTAATATTTTTTTACACCCGCAACAATCCAATTTTTGTGTTATTGAAATTTATAAAGACAAGGCATGCCTTGTCTCTACACCCTAATCATTTTGTATCGAAGTCTCGTCGTATTCCTTTCTCAACTCAGCCCCCTTGTTTCACCCTGCATGGTGATTGTTGCTTTGAACAATCTCTCATTCAGGGCTCTTGCTGCACCGCCCTGAACACCGCATTAAAATCCAACCAATAATTCGGATACGATTTTTTAACCACTGTTTCTTCGTCTATTTCGATGTCGTTATCGAAGGCAAATAAGCTCAAGGCCATGGCAATGCGGTGGTCGTTGAACGACTTGAACTGATATGCCGTATTGGGTATGCTGAAGTCTTCGTCGTACACCAATTCAACCGTATCATTGTTTACCTGCTTGAGTTCTACCCCACATTGCTTGAGGTTTTCAGCCATGGCTTCGATGCGGTTGCTTTCTTTATGCCTTAAATTACCCACGCCCATAAACACGGCTTTTGCTTTTTTTATGGCACATAAGGCCACCAATACAGGGAACATATCGGGTACATCTTCTACGTCGAATATGGGTGTTTCGGCAGTAGTTTCTTTCTTGCTTAAGGTCAGTCCATCGGGCCTGAACACCGCATGAACACCGAAATCTTTGAACAAGAAAACCGCCATTGAATCGCCTTGCGGTGACTCTTTTTTCAAACCGGGTAAAAATATTTGTGCCGAATCGGACAAGGCCACCCAAGCAAAAATAAAGCTGGCAGCACTCCAATCGGCTTCCAACATGCGTCTGCCTTGGGTCTTATACACGCCTTTGTTGATCCATATGGCTTCTTCCTCTTCGTCCATTTCAACCCCTACACCGGCCAATTCCATTTGAAATTGGGTGAGGTATACGTAGGGCGCTGAACTTAGGTCGCCCGTTATTTCGATGTTCAAACCATTGTCAAAGTATGGACCAATCAACATCAATGCGCTGATGAATTGACTGCTCAATGATCCATTGATTTTCACTTCTTCAATTTTGCTGTCGGTAGACTTTACAACTTTAAGCGGCAATTGGTAAGGGTTTTCAAGAAATTGAAATTCTGCACCCAATTGTTCCAAGGCTTTAAGTAGCGGTTGAATTGGGCGTTCTTTCAAACGTTCATTGCCTGTGATAGTCAATTCAATTCCCTTCAAAGCCGCATAGGCTATATACAAACGCAGGGGTGTGCCTGCATCTTTAAAATCAACTTCACCTTCCGTTTGCGTCAAGGCTTTGTAAAGCAATTGTACATCGGTGCTGCCTTCTTGCACATCTTCTGCAGTTAAGGTCTGGTTTAAAGCCTTAATAATTAAATTGCGGTTGAGCACACTTTTAGATACTGGCAAGTATACTTCGCCTTTAATGTTTCTGTTTTTTATCTTCTTTAAACTCAGCATAGAATGGACCACAAATTTATGCCTTTTATGGGCGGCGGCAAAGTGAAATAAACGAAGAAAACAAATCGACATGCGTATACAAGATTCAAGGAAGTACCGCTCCTGCAAGGTTTAAAAATAAATAATGAGTAAATATTTCGCAAAATCTTTAATTTCGCAAGCAGAGATGAGAAAGATTGGTATAATAGGCAATGGCAGTTGGGCTACCGCATTGATAAAAATCTTGTGCGATAACCCAGAAAAAAAACAAATCACTTGGTATTTAAGAACCGAAGCGGATATTGAATTTGTTCACGAATACGGTCACAACCCGAGGTACCTTACCGATGTGTCGACCGATTTGGATCAGGTTCAACTTTCCAACGATTTAAGCGCTGTGGTGGACAAGAACGAATTTATTTTGGTGGCTGTTCCCTCCGCTTTTGTGCACCAGGTATTGGTTGAATTGCCTGCAGACAGTTTCAAAAACAAAAAAATCATCTCAGCGGTTAAAGGTGTAAACCCTGAAACGCATCAAATTATTAGCCATTATTTTGAGAGCACTTGGATGGTTCCAGATGCATCAATAGCTGCTATTAGCGGACCTTGCCATGCCGAAGAAGTGGCGATGGAAAAATTGAGTTATCTAACCATTGCATCCAACGAACAAGCGTTGGCTGAAGAAGTGGCGGCGCTGACTTGTTGCCATTACATTTACACCAAAACCACCAATGACATATATGGCATTGAGTATGCAGCGGTATTAAAAAATGTATACGCCATAGCCTGCGGCATTTGCCACGGTCTTGGATACGGCGATAATTTCCAATCGGTATTGGTATCTGCTGCTTCACGCGAAACCGAGCGTTTCCTAGAGGCCAGTCACCAAACCTACCGCGATGTAAAGGAAAATGCCTATTTAGGCGACTTGTTGGTAACCGCCTATTCACAGTTTAGCCGCAACAGAACCTTCGGAAACATGTTGGGAAAAGGTTACAATGTTAAAAGCGCACAATTGGAAATGAACATGGTGGCTGAAGGCTATTATGCCACCAAGACCATGAAAGAAATTAACGAAACGGTAAATGCGGATACGCCAATTTTAGATGCCGTGTATGAAATTATTTACAAACACGGTTCAGCGCGAAAATTGATGTTGGAGCTGACCAAAAAAATTATATAAACGCTAGCTGCTATGCTGTCTAACCGCGACATATCAAACATTCTCACACAATACGCAAAACTGTATGAGCTTCACGATGGCAATCCATTTAAAGTAAAATCGCTGGCTGCAGCGGCTTTTAACATCAAAAAAATTGCAGCTCCTCTCGCCGACATGAGCGAAGAGGAACTGAATAAGGTGCCGCAACTTGGGAAAAGTTTGGCCCCTAAAGTTATCGAAATTATACAAACCAGCAGTTTTAAAGAACTGGATGAACTATTAGAAATAACCCCAAAAGGCATACAAGATATTTTACAGGTAAAAGGTTTGGGCCCAAAGAAAGTTGAAGTGCTTTGGAAATCTGTAGGCATCACCACTATTCCCGAACTGCTGGATGCTTGCCGCGAAAACCGTTTGGTGGAAATTAAAGGTTTTGGCTTCAAAACCCAAGCGCAAATATTGAATGATATTGAATTTAAATTCGGTGCTGAAGGTCAATTCCATTGGGCCAAAATGCAAGCCGTTGTTGCTTATCTCGACCAAACCTTCGAAGGAATGCATGAAGTTGAGCAATACCAAGTGGTTGGCGAATTCAGACGCTTCAATGATATAGTCCACTCGGTTGACTATGTTTTGGTGACTGAAAACTTAGAGGCCATTTCGGAACATTTGTGCGAGAGCGAAAACTTTGAATTGTTCGATTGCGACGAGCACTCATACACTCTAACTTATTTAGAAGCCCTGCACGTCCGTTTGATTAACAGCAGCCACGAGCGCTGGGGGAATTCATTGCTCGAAAACACCGCAACGGAAACCCATCTTGACCTGATTAAATACCAATCGAGGGCTGGAAATTTTGAGGATGAAGAATCCATTTATAAATCGTTAGACCTCCCCTATGTCTTGCCTGAACTGCGCGAAGGACTGAATGAATTGCAGCATCTTGCTGAGCAAGACAAACTCATTACCTATAAAGATTTAAAAGGCACCTTGCACAACCACAGCACCTATAGTGATGGTTTGCATACCTTGGCAGAAATGGCCCAAGAAGCCCGCATGATGGGTCTAGAATACATCGGTATTTGCGACCACTCACAAACTGCATCTTATGCAGGAGGATTAAGACCAGAAAGGGTCTTGGAACAGATGCGGGAAATTGATGCATTAAATGAAAAAATGGCGCCCTTTAAAATTTTCAAGGGCATAGAAAGTGATATCTTATCGGATGGCAGTTTGGATTACAGCGATGACATTCTGCAGCTCTTCGACCTTGTGGTGGCAAGTGTGCACAGCAATTTGAGCATGGACCAAGAAAAGGCGCATATGCGTTTGACCAAGGCCATAGAAAATCCTTACACCAATATATTGGGTCACCCAACAGGACGCTTGCTATTGATGCGTTCCGGCTACCCTATCGACCATGCCTATGTTATCGATGCCTGCATCGCCAACCATGTGGTGGTAGAACTCAATGCACATCCTTATCGACTAGACCTCGATTGGCGTTGGATAGACTATGCCCTCAACAAAGGAGGAATGATAAGCATCAACCCTGATGCCCACCAAAAAGAAGGTTTGTCAGACATGCAATACGGCGTGAATGTGGCGAGAAAAGGCTATTTAAAACCAGAGCAATGTTTGAATGCCTTGGATGTTAACGCATTTATCCTGCACCTTGAAAACAAAAGAAAGCGCAGCTTATGAAAATACTAATTTTAAGGTTTAGCTCCATTGGCGACATTGTATTGACCAGCCCTGTAGTGCGCTGCATCAAAACACAATTTCCTGAACACCAAATTCATTTTGCCACCAAAGCGAATTTCAAAAATCTTTTAATCCGCAATCCATATATTGATAAAATCCATTGTTTAGACACAGATATCAACGCGCTTATATCTGAACTTAAAGCAGAGAAATTTGATTTAATACTCGACCTACACAGAAACCTCAGAACACGCATTATCCGCACTAAACTGAGGGTTAAAACCCACTCCTTCGACAAATTAAATTGGGAGAAATGGCTGATGGTAAATTTAAAAATAAACATGTTGCCCTACGAACATATTGTAGACCGTTACATGGAAACAGCATTGGCACTCAGAGTTCACAACGATGGAAAAGGCTTGGACTATTTTATTGAGCCGGATTGCAGCATTTCTGAATTCAACTTACCTCAATCTTACCATGTATACGCCCTAGGTGCGCAGCACAACACCAAGAAACTTCCTTTAAACAAACAAAGAGAACTTCTTCAAAACATTAACCATCCCGTGGTTTTAATCGGGGGAAAAGAAGACAAAGGCGCTGGTATTGCCTTAGCAAATGTGGCCACTAATGCCATTAACCTTTGTGGGCAGTTGTCGATTGACCAAAGTGCTTTGCTCATGCAAGGTTCTGAAAAAGTATATGCCCATGATACCGGCATGATGCATATTGCCGCTGCTTTGAAAAAACCAATTGTTTCTATTTGGGGCAATACCATACCAGAATTTGGCATGGGTCCATATTACGGTAACCATCCTTTGAGTGAAGAAAACCAAATTATGGAGCTCAGCGATTTGCGCTGTAGACCGTGTTCAAAAATAGGCTACAACGAATGTCCTAAAGGGCATTTCAAATGCATGGAGATGCAAGATTTTACATCCTTGAAAAATTAGTCACAAAAAAAACGGACCTACTCAAAGCAGATCCGTATTTAAATATAAGTTAAAAGAAATTAATCTTTGCTTCCTACCATGTCTTCTGGTCTAACCCAAGCATCAAACTGCTCGTTGGTCAACAAACCTAAATCGATGGCGGCTTGTCTCAAGCTACTGTTTTCTTTATGTGCTTTCTTTGCAATTTTAGCGGCATTTTCGTAACCAATATGGGTGTTTAATGCAGTCACCAACATCAAAGAATTTTCCAATTTGTGTTTAATCTCTGGCAAGTTTGGCTCAATACCTGCAGCGCAGTTCGTGTCAAAACTCAAAGAAGCTTCACCAATCAAACGGGCAGATTGCAATACGTTTGCTGCAATCATTGGTTTGAATACGTTCAATTCAAAATGGCCATTAGAACCACCGATGGTAACAGCCACGTCGTTGCCCATTACTTGGGCGCACACCATGGTTAAAGCCTCACATTGGGTTGGGTTCACTTTACCTGGCATAATGCTGCTGCCTGGCTCGTTGTCAGGAATCAAGATTTCGCCAATACCGCTTCTAGGACCGCTGCTTAACATACGTACATCGTTGCCGATTTTCATCAAGCTCACAGCCACACGCTTCAGAGCACCGTGCAATTCAACCATTGCATCGTGTGCAGCAAGGGCTTCAAATTTATTTTCAGCCGTTACGATCGGCAAACCAGACAATTCAGCGATGGTTTTAGCCACCAATTCAGAATAGCCTTTTGGGGTATTGATACCGGTACCAACAGCAGTTCCACCAAGAGCGATTTCACTAGCAGGCACCAGGGAACGGTTGATACAATCGATGCCATTTTTTAATTGCTGAACATAGCCAGAAAACTCTTGACCCAAGGTTATTGGGGTTGCATCCATAAAGTGGGTTCTTCCAATTTTAATGATGTCCATAAAGTCGCGCGACTTATGTTTCAAGGTGGTTTTTAAGGCTTGTAAACCAGGGATGGTATAATCAACAACCTGTTTGTAGGCCGCAATGCTCATAGCAGTTGGGAAGGTATCGTTGCTGCTTTGAGATTTGTTTACATCGTCATTAGGGTGTAATACTTTTTCCTCATCGCTCAATTTTCCGCCTTGCATCACATGGGCGCGGTTGGCAATAACCTCATTCACGTTCATATTGCTTTGGGTACCGCTACCGGTTTGCCAAATAACAAGCGGGAATTGCTCGTCGTGCATGCCTTCTATAATTTCATCACATACCGAGCAAATCAAATCGCATTTCGTTAAAGAAAGTACGCCTAATTTATTGTTGGTAATAGCAGCTGCTTTTTTCAAAACGGCGAAAGCTCTAATAATTTCAATTGGCATACGTTGGTTACCAATTTTAAAATTTTGAAGCGATCTTTGGGTTTGTGCACCCCAATAAACGTGTGAAGGAACTTTTACTTCACCCATGGTATCGCGTTCGATACGGAATTCTTGAGCACTGTTCATATTGTTTTAAATGAGCGGCGAAATTACGAAATTTTTTAGTTATTGGATAATTGTTATCGGTTAATAGTTATTTGTTAATAGAATGTCGATGCCTGAATAAGGTTGACCGTTTTAAACTAACTTTTAACATGTTTGCAGATTATACATCT
>JBIKPR010000033.1:0-27427 GCA_044357345.1 Bacteroidia bacterium | reverse complement strand
AGTGCTTCAGTTAATTCATTAGACAGTTGTTATACAAAAAGATTTAGTTAGATAAAATCAACTGTGTTTTCAGGATATTAAGGTCATCGGATTCCTTTACTATTTATGGACTAGGTCAGCGAGTTGCGAATGCTTTAGCGAAGTAGGCCCAATACCTTCCCGTCACCATTCCCATCACCAAACCGCCGGATAGAATTAGGCACAACGGGATGAATGTTTGTTGTAATAGTAGAGACAGGGCATGCCCTGTCTCTACTGAATAACTGTTAATTATTCTTCGCTGGCCTAAACGGTCTCAAGAAACTCAATAGCGGATATATCTTTCTGGTTTGTATCCACACCTTGCCTTCGCCACTGAAACGGCATACAAATCCTTCGCCACTAAAGAACAAAGATTTGTAACCTCCAACTTTAGAAACGCGGTAATCGAGTCCTTCCGTAAATGCAACAATATGCCCTGTGTCTACAACATATGCATCTTGAACATCGATGGCCATAATGCCTCCATAGCTGTTAAACCATAGGTCGCCAGTTCCAGAAACCTTGATTAAAAACAAGTTTTCGCCAGAGAAAAAACCTTTGGTAAGTCCTTGCCACTTGGTTTCAATTTTCAAAGCTGGATCAGCAGCTACAAAAGCGCTGTTTTGAAGGTAGATGGTTTGATTGTCTAAATACACATGGTCCATGTCGCCGGGAGAAGATGGAGCTATGGTCATTTCGCCACTGCCATTTTGTGCGGTAAATTCGTTGATAAACAAAGATTCGCCGGTTATAAAACGGCCTAGGCCTCCTTTGAATTTTGTTTTCATTTGAATATTGGTATCCATGGTCGCCATAGCAGAAGCTTCGACTTTAAGCGTTTCACCAGCTGGAATTCTAACGGTTAGAAAACTATAGTCTGGTTTATGATCGATGTTGTGTTTGAATTTTTCTTCCATAAGGGTGTTGATTAACGGGGTTTTAAACTAGGACCTAAAGACGAGCCAAAACTGTTAGGATTATGCGATTGGCACCACACAGTTCCTTTTCCTTTGAAGCGGCATACAAAGCCTTCTCCACCAAGGAATGAAGAGAACCACGATTCGCCAACTTTGCTGATATTGAACTTTAAACTTGGTTCAAATGCCACAATATGTCCGGTGTCTACAATGTATTCGCCGTCAACTTCAATTGGGTATATCATGCCATAGCTGTTAATAATCACTTTGCCAGTGCCGTTTAAGTTTAACCAAAACAAGCTCTCGCCAGAAAACAGCGATTTCATGCCCTGCCAGTTAAAGTCTATTTCTATGCATGGCTCTGATGCAAGGTAAGAACCTGCTTGTACGATTAACGATTCATTGTCCAAGGTTCTTGAAATCATATCGCCTTGTAAAGTAGAAGCCAAATACACTTCGCCTCCATTGGCACTTGCTGTGTAGTGGTTTATAAAGAAATTCTCTCCACTCAACATGCGTTTTAAACCTTTCATAATGCCACCGCCATTCTTTTTGTAGGTAGTGGTTTGCATTTCGATATCATTGCTCATGGCAATCATAGCCCCGCCTTCAGCGGTTAATTGTTCGTTAGGACCCAACTGTACTTTCGCTACAGAACTTCCGGGTCTCATTTGTATATCAATTTCCATGTGCTTTGTATTAAATGTTTCTGTTTACCCATTTTGCCAAGCCAGAAAAACTTCTGGTTTGAATAATTATTTTTCCTTGTCCTTTTATACGCATCACAAAACCTTCACCACTGGTGATACTTGAAATGATATTGCCAGACAATTGTGTTTTGATGCTGAATCCTTTTGGATAAGCCACCAAATGGTCGGTGTCGACAATCAATTCGCCGTTCACTTCTTTTTCCATCAATCCGCCGTAGGCGCCAATTAAGAACTTTCCGTTACCAGACATAGACAATCTGAACAAGCCTTCGCCACCAATCCATGAATTGATTCCTGCCCATTCTAAACCCATTTTTACACCAGGTTCGCAACAAATAAATGAACCACCTTGAAGGTAAAATTTTTCACCATTTGTAACTTCCATTAAACGCACATCGCCAGGGAAGGCTTGGGTAATGGTAAGTCTAAGTCTGTTGCTGGTATTGTTGCTAAACTCGTTGATGAACAGCGATTCGCCACCCAAAAATTTGCGGATTAAACCTTTAAACAAACCGCCATTGAGACGAGGTTTCATGTCGATTTCGGAGTTCATGCTTGCCATGGCATCCGATTCGGTGATAATTTTGTCGCCGGGCTCTAGATCCACATGCATGAATCCGAATGCTGGGGCGCCTTGAATTGTAAATTCCATATAGTAAAACTGTTGTTATTTTTTAAAGTAAGCGCTCACATTGTTTTTGAATTCTGTAAAATTCAATGGTATTGCTTGGGTTTCTAAACCCTTTTTTTGTTTCTTTTTTAAGCGCGCTATGCGTTCGCCGGTGGCAGGGTGGGTGCTAATGAAATCGGCCATGCCCAAGTCTGGTCCTTCCTTGCTCATGGTTTCGAAAAACTTCACCATACCATCGGTGCTGATATGGGCTTTTTCCAACAGCATAAATCCGTTGTCGTCGGCCTCACGCTCAAAATCGCGGCTGTATTTTAAAGAACCCAAGGTAGCGCCTGCTGTCGCAATTTCACCTGAAATGCCAGCAATATCACCCAATAGGGCTCGGATAACCATAAATATACCCATATTGCCAATAATGCCGCGTAGGTGGTGGCGGCGACTCACATGTGAAATTTCATGGGCCAATACACCCGCAACTTCCTCGGCACTGTTTGCTTTTTCTATCAACCCAGAATGTATCACCACGGCACCACCGGGCAAGGCAAAGGCATTTAAACTCTCGTCTTTAATAATGGTAAAACTAAATTTAAACGCCGTATCGTCAAGTGCTTTTATAAGTGGCTTGGTAATGGCATCCAATTGGGCCATAATTAAAGAATCTTTTAAAACGGTTTTATCGGCAATGGCCGCCTTGCGCATGCTTTCTGAAATAGCGGTTTCTTGAGAAGGAGGAACCAAATTGGCAATATGTTCAACAATGGCACCGCGAAAAACAAACAAGCTGCCTATACCGATAACGAAAAGAGCGATGAATACACCAATAATGCTGTAATTGCTGCGGCTTTTCATTTTCAGTTTGCCCAAAACCTTTTTCAATTCAGGGTCAAAACGAATTTCATCGGCATTCAAAATACTGCGGTCGTCGGTGTAAAAAGTAAGTCCTGGGCATTGTGGATGTGTGAAGAAAACAAAACGGTTTCCCGCGCCACCAATGCGCATCTCAACCCCATTAAGCGGCATTTTATGTACCTTGTTGTTGCGGTCGGTAAAACTCAAGCCACCAAAATTAGTCTCCAATATCCCAGCGCTGCGGCCGTTTTCAAAACCCTCCGATAAAGCAATTGCGTTGTAATGCATGTTGTGGATTCAAAAATAGGAATTTATTGCAGTTTAAAAAGTAGCTTAAGGTTAAATGTTGGTAAAATTAGGGGTTAGGGTACCCACTTTTTTTCACTCCAGCGTGCGAAGTAGGGTATAAGGTATAGTTTTATTCTAGAAAGGCTTGATGATTTTGAATTTCTGATTAACAACTCCGTAGGAGTGGAATTATGATTGCTTCGGAGAAGCTAAATTATTATAGCTAAGGTTAATCAGAATAAAACAGCTCTGTAGGTGCTGAATTATAAAATAATTGACCTTTTCGAAATGTCTTAATTGGGCTCCATCCCACTCTTTGCTTTAGCCGGGTGTTTATGTGAATTTCGTTTTGCAAGAATCGTTTTGCAGGGGCTTATTGCCACGCCGCCCTGCATAAATTTCCATAATTGGCTAAGTGTAACACCCGGGCTGTCGCTCCGATTGGGCGCATTTACGGTTGAGCTGAATGAAGAGGTTAAAAAAACATAAAATTAGATTAGAAAGGCAAGGGTTATCGTTTACTCGATACTGCCCCAAGCAGCAACGGCAGCCCAGATGCGTAAATGGATAATGTTGTGGAATCGCACACATGGCGAGCGGCAGTAAGCCCATGTGCAAGCTAATTAGAATTAAGATGCTCAAACGCAGCTGGCTATCGTGGATGATTGGGAATGGCAGCAGAGCGGCAAGAGCCCTGCACGAGAGATTGTTCAGAGCAACAATCACCATGCAGGGTGAAACAAGAGTCCCGATAGCTATCGGGATGAGGAGGGCAATCGATGTGTGTTGGAGATTTCGTTTAATAATCAGGGGTGGAAAACACCCCTGATACGGCAATAACAAAAACGAATAACCAATAATTTATCCCGTACCGTGACGTAACGATCTGCCCTGTGTCGTATTCGCGGCTTTGAGCGAATTCTGACATGGGGAGTGAAGTCTCTGGTACAGGGACCATTAACTATTAACCAATTCCCCTTGCTCGTCTCAACGAATACCTATATTTTTGAATGAAGTCGTTTTTCACCCAAAACACTTCCTCAACTATATGACAAAAAGCTTTTTAACTATATTTTCCGCTTTGTTCTTTTGCGCTCAAGCCACAGCACAAGTGCCTTCTTCGGAAATTCTACAATCGCTACAAGAACTCAATACCCTTGGCAGCGTCTTGTATGTTGCTGCGCATCCCGACGATGAAAATACCCGTTTGCTCGCTTATTTGGCCAAAGAACGCCACATGCGCACCGCTTACCTTTCAATTACCCGTGGTGATGGGGGGCAAAACTTAATTGGTAGCGAGCAAGGGGAAATGTTGGGACTTATCCGTACCGAAGAACTGCTAGCTGCTCGTCGTGTTGACGGCGTTGAACAATGGTTTACCCGCGCCAACGATTTTGGGTATTCTAAAAATCCTGAAGAAACCTTTCGTTTTTGGAACAAAGACAGTGTTTTGGCCGATGTGGTTTATGCCATTCGAAAATTCAGACCCGATGTCATCATCTGCCGTTTCCCAACAACGGGAGAAGGTGGACATGGACACCATACCGCTTCGGCAATATTGGCCCTAGAATCTTTTTCTTTGGCAGCCGATCCAAGTAAGTTTCCTGAACAACTTAAAACTGTGCAGGTATGGCAAGCCAAAAGGGTATTTTGGAATACCTTTAATTTTGGAGGCGCCAATACCACTGCGCCGAATCAGTTAAAAATTGATGTTGGTGTATACAATGCCTTATTGGGGAAAAGCTACGGCGAAATTGCCGCTAGCAGCCGCAGCATGCACAAAAGCCAAGGTTTCGGCTCTGCCATGCAAAGGGGTTCACAACTGGAATATTTCAAATTGCTAAAAGGCGATACCGTGCAAAATGATTTGTTTGATGGCGTCAGCACCAGCTGGAACCGTTTACCAGGAACGTCTAAAATCACCAAGCAATTGCAAGCCAGCATAAATACCTTCGATGCCATGCATCCTGAAAAAAGTTTAAAGGCTTTAGCGAAATTGTACAATGAAATTTCGGCTCTGCCGGAAAGCGATGAAAACACCGCTTGGTGGAAAAAACAAAAATTGAAAGCTCTGCAAAATATCATGTTACAAGCTGCAGGCGTTTTTGCTGAAACAGTAAGCAAAGACTTTGCACTTATTCCTGGACATAACATCGATTTGAGTACGCAAGTCTTGATGCGCAATAAGGCCAATGTGGTTTTAGCATCCATTAATTTACTCGAATTGGCTGATACTACTGCTGCCATGGCTTTGAAGCAAAATAAAAATTTTTATTTCAAACGTTCATTTATACTTCCGAGTGGCTATACCTATTCAAACCCTTATTGGTTAGATGTGCCTCATAGCAATGGATTATACTCTGTAGCCAATCAGTCTTACAGAGGAAAACCCCAAAACGATGGTCTGCCAGTGTTCATCACTTGGATTATTGAAGGGATTAAGTTTACCCAAACAATAGACATCAAATACAAGTCGACCGACCCGGTAAAAGGCGAGGTGTACCGACCGATAGAGGTATTGCCTTTGGTAACAGTTACCCCGATTGAAAACGTTTTAATGGTGGGTAATAAAGACCCTAAGCATGTGTTTTTCTCAGTTAAAGCCAATGCTGATAATGTAAAAGGTAAACTGGAGTTGTCTGTTGAAGGCAATACTACTTTGGGCTATAATTGGGCATATTCTTGGGTAAATTCAGGAGATTTTAATTTGCTGAAAAAAGGGGATGAGCAAATCATGGAAGCGGTTTTGAACTCGCCTTCTACCTCAATAGTAACAGCAACTGCCATTGTTGACAATGCACGTTTTTCTCAAGGAATAAAGCGCATCAGTTACGACCATATTCCATACCGTTTTGTATTAAACGATGCCAAAATAAAGGTGCAAACAGTCGATGTAAAATTGGTAGGTAAAAATATTGGCTATATTCCCGGGGCTGGCGATAACGTTGCAGCCTGCTTGAAACAAATGGGTTATCAAGTAACAGAATTGAGCAACGAACAATTAAAGAATTCCAATCTTTCGGTTTACGATGCCATTATCACTGGCGTTAGAGCCTATAACACAAACGAGCAATTGCCTTTGGTGCAAAAGCAGTTGATGGACTATGTTAAAAATGGGGGTCGTTTGTTGGTGCAATACAACACCAACTCGCGTGTCGGTCCTCTGCAAGCAGGTATTGGGCCTTATAAATTTACCATTTCGCGTAACCGTGTAACCAATGAAGAGGCTGAAGTTTTGTTTGTGAACGACAGTGCCAAGGTCTTGAATTACCCCAACCACATTGTGCAAGCTGATTTTAAAAATTGGGTGCAAGAACGTGGGATTTATTTTGCTACCGACTTGGATTCCAATTACCAAACGGTGTTTAAAATGAAAGACCCAAATGAAGAATTGCAAAATGGAAGTCTCATAATGGCAAACTATGGCAAGGGTTATTTTGTATACACCGGTTTGGCGTTTTTCAGACAATTGCCAGCGGGTGTGCCAGGGGCGTATAAACTTTTTGTTAACCTTATTTCACAGCCTGTAAAACCATAAGCTATGCAGAAAGACGAATCGCCAGAAAGTTTGCGCACATGGAATAAAATCTATCTAGGTTTGATTCTCTCGCTTACAGTTTTTATTACTTTGTTGTACTTTTTTACCCAACATTTCAAATGAATTGGATTGATTGGCTGGTCTTGGCGTTTACCCTTTTAGGGATTATAGGATTTGGTGTTTGGAAAAGCCGCAACACAAAAAATATTGAGGGGTATTTATTGGCCGACCGTCAGATGCCTTGGTATCATATCGGTTTGTCCGTTATGGCAACCCAAGCCTCTGCCATTACATTTCTGTCTGGCCCAGGACAAGGGTTCACCGATGGTATGCGTTTTATACAGATGTACTTCGGGTTGCCCCTAGTTACCGTTGTGTTGTGTATCACCTTTGTGCCCAAGTTTCACAAACTGAATGTATACACGGCTTATGAGTATTTAGAAAAACGCTTCGACAATAAAACCCGAACCTTTACGGCCTTGTTGTTCTTAATCCAAAGGGGTATTTCAACGGGTATTACCATTTACGCACCGGCCATTATCTTGTCAACCATCTTGGGGATAGACATTAAGTTTACCGTCTTTTTTATGGGCCTATTGGTTATTGCTTATACCGTTTATGGTGGTAGCAAAGCGATTTCTTTCACCCAGGTTTTACAAATGGGTATTATCTTTTCTGGTTTGTTTTTAGCCGCCTATATGGTTGTTCATTTGATGCCCGAGGATGTCAGTTTTGTTGATGCGATGCATGTGGCGGGTAAAATGGATAAACTCAATGCCGTCGATACGAAGTTCGATTTGAACAACAAATACAATCTGTGGTCGGGTATTATAGGAGGATTCTTTTTGCACCTATCTTATTTCGGTACCGACCAATCGCAGGTTGGGCGTTACTTAACTGGCAGCACGGTTAACCAAAGCCGCTTGGGCTTGTTGATGAATGGTTTGGTGAAAATCCCCATGCAGTTTATCATCTTGTTAATCGGTGCTATGGTCTTTGCTTTTTACCAATTTAACCCCATGCCAATGTTCTTCAACAAGGTAGAGGTTAACCGTATTGAAAACAGCATATACAAAGAAGAATACAAGGCCCTGAATTCAGATTTTGTGGCCGCCAATGAGGCTAAAAAAATAGAGGTACATCAATTGGTTACAGCCATACATGCGGAAGATGAAGTAAAAATAGATGCGGCCAGAATACGGGTTAAAGCCGCAGAAGCTAAGAGCATGGCGATTAAGAAAAAGGCCACAGAATTGATGAGTAAAAACAATGTAGATGCCGATGTGAACGACAGCAACTATGTGTTTTTGATTTTTGTTACTGAGAATTTGCCGGTAGGGGTGGTGGGCATCTTAATAGCTGTAATCTTTTTGGCCAGTATGGGCGCAACAGCTAGTGGCATCAATGCCTTGGCATCTACAACGGTGGTCGATTTTTACAAACGAATTTTCAATAAAACGGGCAGCGATCAAACCTATTTGAATGCCTCCCGTTGGTCTAGTTTTGTATGGGGCGTGTTTTGCATCGTCGTGGCGCTATACGCCAGTAAAATTGGCAATCTAATTGAAGCCGTGAACATCTTAGGGTCATTGTTTTACGGCACCATTTTGGGCGTGTTTATTGTGGCGTTTTATATGAAAAAGGTAGGCGGCAGGGCTGTGTTTATATCCGCCATTATTGGCGAAGCTTTTTTAATTTTCGCCTGGGTAACGGAGTTAACAGCCTTCTTATGGTTGAATGTAATGGGATGTTTGTTGGTATTGATTTTGGCCTATTGTATAGAAAAAATCTGGCCTGAGAAGGTAGCAGTGAATTAATAAAAAAAAGCCCACCCAAAACTATGGGCGGGCTTTTTTAATGTGAAGTAGATTTCTATTTTAATTTGTTGATTTCAATCAAAAGGTTTTCACCGTTTTTAACGTAAGAATCGTCTTTGTCTGCTTTAGCCATTTCGATTACTTTTTCAGCAGATGCTTTTGCAGCTGCCTTGTCTTTTAATTTCAATTCAATTTTTGCTTTTAACAATACCACCCAATATGCTTTTGGGTTTTGCTCTACCGCTTTGTTTACCCACTCCAAAGCCACTTTCATGTCTTTGTTGTTGTCGTAGTAATAAGAAGCTGCTTGGTAATATGGTTTGTTGTCTTTGTTAAGCGCTTTGTCAATTGCTGCCATAATGCTGGCGTCAATATCAGCAGTTACATTAAATGCAGCACGGGTGTTTTCCCAAGTCAATTCAATGTTACTGCTCGTAGCAGTAATGTCAGCCACATTCATGGTAAAGGTTTCTACCTTTTCAGTCAGTTTGCTCGACTTAACCGCGAAGCGAATCAATTCGTTTTCCGCGTTGTAATTAGATACATCGCCACCCAATTTTAAGTCTTTGTATAACATAAAGGTGAAGCTGTCTTTTCCAGGAATGCTGTACAAAGCATAGGTGCCAGCTTTAACCGCTTTGCCTTCTACTTTAACATCTTCTCCGAAAGTGATTTTGGTCGAACTGTTAGCGCCCGTTCTCCATACTTTGCCAAATGGCACCACATCGCCATACACCGCTCTGCCGCGGGCACTTGGACGAGAATACTCAATGGTGATTTCAGATAAAGCGAAATTTTGTTTTAAGGTTTGTAAAGGACTCGGTGCCGGTACTTTTACCGTTTGTGCACTTGCGCCGAAAGCCATGGCTAAGGCCATTAAACTTAAGCTGATTTTTTTGATGATTTGTTTCATATTGGATAAGTGTTCTAACAGAGTTAGGTTAATTATGTTTTTTAAAATAATGTTTTTTGTCCGTCTAATTCGTCAATGATAATGGTGTCTGCAGAATCAATGTTGCTTTCTTCTTTAATTGGTTCTTCTTGCACCCATGTGCCTATTTTGTCGCTTAGTAGTTTTGCCGATTTGAAAATGTCGTAAGTGATTTTATTGCCAATGGCTTTCCATCCTTTTACTTCAATAAAGTCTGCCAATTTTAAATTTTCGGTTTTCTTTTCTCCTTTGGCATTTACCGTTTTAATCTCCACTTCAGGATTTTCGTGTGTAGAAGCCAATATCAATTTGCTGCTCGGACGTTCGTTGATGAATAAGAACTTCTTGCCGGTGGTGGTGGTTTCCACCAAGAAACGTTTGGCGTAATAATTCTTCGACGACACATCGTAGTGTATGCAATTGATGGGTTGCTTCTCGTGGAATTTCTGAATTAAGAAAATATCGTTGTTTTCATAACGGTTGGTCAACTCGTTGTCGGTTAACTCGTAGCTACCGTCGTTCAATATCAACAATATCTTGTCTTCACTGGTAAAGTTGCCGAGGTATTGACCGCGGTTGTCTACGTTCAATCTTCCAATATCAGAATCGTACCAAATATCCCTGCCTTTAAAGGTCGATTTTCCTTTTTCTTTCAATTCGATTTTACGGATTGGATGTTTGGTCAAGGTATTTCCTTTAGAAGCACGGCCTTTGATTTCCAAATTGGTGAAATCGTAGTCAAAATATTTGATCTTGGCACTGGCCATATTGCTCAGATGTATGCCAATTTTCTCCGCTTCACTGTTGTTGTTGGCCGAGAAATACAACATTTTACTACTAGGAGTTCCCAATGAAACATCGTATTCTTTGTCGCGTATAACGCCCAATACATTGAAACGTTTCACATAACTCACTCCGGTTTTTCCATCGTAGTAAGCCACGTTGTACACCTTGCGCTCGTCGTTTTTACGGTATACGTCCACATACAAAAGGTCTTTGCCCATGAACTGTTTTTCGGAAACTTTACTCACCAAATAGGTGCCATCTTTTCTGAAGGCTATTACATCGTCGATGTCTGAACAATCGCAGATATAGGCATCTTTTTTCAAACCGTAACCCACAAAACCTTCGGCGTAATTGGCGTAAAGTTTTTCGTTTGCCACTGCCACCACATTGGTTTCAATTTTGTCGAACAACCTAACCTCTGTTTTACGCTCGCGGCCTTTGCCGTATTTCTTAATTAAATTTTTGAAATAGTCTATGGCAAAATCCGTCAAGTTGTCTAGGAAGTTTTGAACCTGACTGATTTGATCCACCAAGCCATTGATATACTCATCGGCCTTGAACGCATCGTATTTAGAAATACGTTTGATTCTGATTTCAGGCAAACGGGCAATATCTTCCATGGTCACTTCTCGGCGCAATAGTTTTTTAAACGGCGTGATTTTCTTGTCTATCATTTGCAAAATCTCCTCCCAAGTCTCGCATTCTTCAATGCTAAGGTAGATTTTGTTTTCGATAAATATTTTTTCTAATGAACTGAAATGCCATTTGTTTTCCAAATGCTTCAATTCATTTTCAAGTTCTGTTTTTAATAGGTTGAGGGTATTGTCGGTAGACAATTTTAACATGTCGTTAACCCCTAAGAACAAAGGCTTGTCTTCAACAATTACGCAAGAGTTTGGCGAAATGCTAATTTCACAATCGGTAAAGGCATACAGGGCATCTATGGTCATATCTGTGCTCACACCCGGTGTTAATTGCACTTCAATTTCCACATCACGCGCCGTATTGTCAATTACCTTTTTAACCTTTATTTTACCATTGTCATTGGCCTTTAGGATGCTGTCAATTAAACTTTCAGTGGTGGTTCCAAAAGGAATTTCTTTGATTAAGACCTTCTTTCCATCAGCAGACTCTATTTTTGCGCGGCAACGGATTTTACCACCTCTACGGCCTTCGTTGTAGTTGGTGAAATCGGCCATACCACCGGTTAAAAAGTCGGGGTATAAATTGGTGCGTTTGCCTTTTAAAACATCGATGCTGCCTTCACACAATTCAATAAAGTTGTGGGGCATAATTTTGGTGGCCAAACCAACCGCAATACCTTCAACCCCTTGGGCCAAAATAAGTGGAAACTTAACAGGCAATGTTACTGGTTCACGCTTTCTGCCGTCATAGCTAATTTGCCAAGTGGTGGTTTCCTCGTTAAAGGTTACTTCTAGGGCAAACTTAGACAAACGCGCTTCAATATAACGAGAAGCCGCCGCACTGTCGCCTGTTCTAACATCACCCCAGTTACCTTGGGTTTCTATCATCAGGTCTTTTTGACCGATGTTTACAATGGCTTCACCAATAGCAGCATCACCGTGTGGGTGGTATTGCATGGCAGAACCAATAATGTTTGCAACCTTATTAAAACGTCCATCGTCCATTTCCTTCATCACGTGAAGGATACGGCGTTGAACGGGTTTTAAACCATCGTACAGGTTAGGAACCGCACGCTCTAAAATAACGTAGCTGGCGTATTCTAAAAACCAGTTTTCGTATAAGCCCGATACAGGCAATACTTCATTGCCATCTCTATGCCCGTGGTGAACAATCCCGTCGTTTATTTCTTCTTCGTTTTCCATCATTAAACTGCTTCTTCTTCTTCTGGTTCTAACTCAACCACTTTTTCTTCGGTGGTGATGTCTTTTTCTATGTATAAATTATCGATAATAAACTCTTGTCTCTCAGGGGTGTTTTTGCCCATGTAGTATTTCAAAAGTTTTTCGATACTGGTTTCCTTGGTTAAGATAATTGGCTCCAAGCGCATTTCTTCACCAATAAAGGCTTCAAATTCACCTGGAGATATTTCACCCAATCCTTTAAATCGTGTGATCTCAGGTTTGTTACCCAATTTCATTATGGCCCTTTGACGCTCTTCGTCGCTGTAACAATAAATGGTTTCTTTTTTATTTCTCACCCTAAACAAAGGTGTTTGGAGAATATAAACGTGTCCATTTCTAACCAGATCAGGGAAAAACTGTAAAAAGAAAGTCATCAACAGCAAACGAATGTGCATACCATCGACGTCGGCATCTGTCGCTATTACCACCTTGTTGAAACGCAAATTGTCTAAGCCTTCCTCAATGTCTAGAGCGTGTTGCAGCAAGTTGAATTCTTCATTCTCATACACCACTTTCTTTTTCAGACCATAGCAGTTCAAAGGCTTACCACGCAAACTAAACACTGCTTGGTATTCAACGTTTCTGCTTTTGGTAATACTTCCACTCGCAGAGTCACCCTCGGTGATGAATATGGTGGTGTCAAATTTTTCGTCTTTGTTGTCGCCAAAATGTGTGCGGCAATCGCGCAGCTTTTTGTTGTGCAAATTGGCTTTCTTGGCTCTTTGTTGCGCCAATTTACGCACACCTGCCATGTCTTTGCGTTCGCGCTCGTTTTGCAGAATTTTCTTTAAAATGGCTTCGGCAGTTGCAGGATTCTTGTGTAAGAAATTGTCCATAACCTTCATGAGGTTTTCGCTAACAAAAGAACGCATGCCTTGTCCACCTGGAGCCATTTCAGTACTGCCTAATTTGGTTTTGGTCTGAGACTCAAACACGGGTTCTTGTACCCTCACCGCTATGGCTGCGGATATGGAAGTTCGAACGTCTGAGGCATCAAAATCTTTCTTGTAAAATTCGCGAATGGTTTTTACCACCGCTTCTTTAAAAGCACTTAAGTGTGTTCCACCTTGGGTGGTGTATTGTCCGTTAACAAACGAATAGTATTCTTCACCGTATTGGTGGCCGTGGGTTAGAGCAACTTCAAAATCGTTTTCCCTGAAGTGCATGATAGGATACAAAACAGTTTCTGTATCCACTTTGCGCTCCAAAAGGTCTTTCAAACCGTTTTTAGAAAAATAAGCTTGACCGTTGAATTGAAGGGTAAGACCAGAATTCAAAAACGCGTAATTCCACATTTGTTCAATGAGGAATTCTGGGATATAACGGTAGTTTTTAAAAATGGAATTGTCTGGTTCAAACACCATCATGGTTCCATCTTTCTGAGTGGTGGTGGTTTCCGGATAGTCTTTCACCAATTCACCTTTGGCAAATTCAGCTTTTTTGGTTTTGCCATCGCGAAACGATTGAACACAGAAATAAGAGGAGAGGGCGTTTACGGCTTTTGTACCCACACCGTTCAAGCCAACCGATTTTTGGAAGGCACCTGAATCGTATTTTCCCCCGGTGTTAATTTTGCTCACGCAATCGATTACTTTACCCAAAGGAATACCACGTCCGTAATCTCGAACCTCTACTTTGTTGTCAGAAATGGTAATTTCGATTTTTTTACCATGTCCCATCATGTGTTCGTCAATACTGTTGTCGAGTATTTCTTTTACCAGTACATATATACCGTCATCTGCCGATGCACCATCGCCCAGCTTACCGATATACATCCCTGGACGCATCCGAATATGCTCTTTCCAGTCTAGCGACCGGATACTATCTTCGGAGTATGTTGTGTCCTGAATTGCCATAAAACTTTAATGAGCGAAAATAAGTCTCCATCCAATACTGTTATTTACAACCTCAAGGTTTTTATAAACAATTAAATAAGATGATAATAAATTTTTTGTTAAGAGGATGTTTGTTTAAAAAACAGATATTGAAGCTTTTATAAGGTTATTTTGAAGGTTTCTCTTTATTTTTGCATGTGTTAAGCAGCTTTAATTGGCCCATTAGCAAACAAATATCAAAGATTGTTCAATATTTTTTTGCAAGAACAATATTTATTCTTATTTTTGCACTCCCAAAAAGAAATATCATGAAAGAAGGTATACATCCATCGAACTATCGTTTTGTCATTTTCAAAGACCTAAGCAGTGATTACTCATTTTTAACACGTAGCTGTGTTGATACAAGAGAAACTGCTAAATGGGAAGACGGAAACGAATATCCTATTTACAAGTTGGAGATATCAGATAAAAGCCATCCTTTCTTCACCGGAAAACAAACCTTGGTGGATACAGCTGGTAGAATCGATAAATTCCGTCAACGTTACGTTAAAAAATAATTTAAATAAACTCTTTAGAAAGTCCCGATTCGTCGGGATTTTTTTTATGTCTGTTTTTTTACCTTATTTTGATACCTGAAACATGAATACAATTCTATTTGACGACCAAGAAGTTCCCCATCTTTACCCTTTTACTTTAACCAGACCAGCGGCACTAATTCGCTGTGGAATTTTAACCCTAGCTGAAAAATGGGAGCTTTGTCTCTCTGCCAATGTTTCTTATAGTTGTGCCGAGCATCTTTCTGGAAAATATCCGGTAACAATAGAGGCTGAAAATTTATTCATCAATGGCCGTGTCTTGCCTGATGCAAATTTGCTTACTGCAATTCAAGCCCTTGCTTCTGGTGAGGCTTTGCAAAGTGAAAATTGCCTTATCGCCTACCGTGGCGCTCAATTGGCGGAGGCCGAGCAAGCCAAGTCTGTACAATATCCCGCTGAGTTTTTTCAAATCTCACGCATATACAATATTTTCTCTTTCAACCACCATCAAATCAATCTTGATTTTGAACGCTTAACGGCCAATAGGGTTTCACAAACTTTAAGTTCCACCAATACCGTTATTGGCAAACACCCAATCTTCCTTGAAGAGGGTGCCAAAGCGGAAGCTGCGGTGTTTAATACCAGCGAAGGACCGATTTACTTGGGTAAAAATTCGGAGGTTATGGAAGGTGCCTTAATCCGTGGACCATTTGCTTTGTGCGAATCTGCGGGTATTAAAATGGGGGCTAAAATATACAATGGCACCACCGTTGGTCCACACAGCAAAGTAGGAGGAGAGGTCAGTAATTCGGTGATCTTCGCTTATTCAAACAAGGGCCATGATGGTTTCTTAGGCAATTCTGTTTTGGGTGAATGGTGCAACCTAGGTGCCGATACCAACAACAGCAATTTAAAAAATAATTACGAGATTGTGAAATTGTGGAATTACCAAACCGAGCGTTTTGAGAAAACTGGTTTGCAATTTTGCGGCCTCTTTATGGGCGACCACAGCAAATGTGGCATCAATACCATGTTCAATACTGGAACTGTGGTTGGCGTATCTGCCAATATCTTCGGTTCGGGCTTTCCGCGCAATTTCGTTCCTTCCTTCAGTTGGGGCGGTGCACAGGGCTTCGAGACCTATATGCCAGCCAAAGCCTTTCAAACGGCTGAATTGGTGATGCAAAGACGACATGTTGTATTAACAGAAGACGATAAAAATATATTAAATTACATTTATACACTAGAATCTAAATTTAGAAATTGGGAAAAATCATGAAAAGACAAAAAATTGCCGCAGGCAACTGGAAAATGCACAAAACCTTTGAAGAAGGTCAAGGCTTAGCTCAAGAAATAAGAACCATGGCAGCTACTGAAGTCATGCCAGAAGCGAAATTGTTAATATTTCCACCTTACATCCACCTTCAAGCCATTGCCAAACAATTGGCAGGTTCGGGTATAGGAGTAGGGGCTCAAAACATCAACCAAAACGAACAAGGTGCTTTCACTGGTGAAGTTTCAGCTTCTATGTTGACGTCCATCGACATCCACTACACCCTTGTTGGTCACAGCGAAAGAAGACAATACTACAACGAGAGCAATGCTTCTTGTGCGGCTAAAATTGTGACATCTTTAAAGCACAACATTGTTCCGGTATATTGTATCGGCGAGACTTTGGCTGAGCGTGAAGCCAATGCACATTTTGCCATTGTTGAAGAGCAATTGTCGGCTATGAAAGGTTTGAGCAATGAAGATGCAGCTAAATGTATTTTGGCTTATGAACCCGTTTGGGCTATTGGCACGGGCGTTACAGCTTCTGCTGATCAGGCAAACGAAATGCATATACACATCCGCAAAGCTGTGGCCAGCATGTTCAACGACGAAATTGCTGATGGTATATCAATCCTTTACGGTGGTAGCGTTAAACCAGACAATGCCAAGTCATTGTTTGCTATGTCTGACATCGATGGTGCTTTAATCGGAGGTGCAGCTTTGGCTTCTCGCGATTTTATCGACATCGCTAAGTCGTTCTAAAAACAAATATTGATAAAAAGAAAGTCCCGGCTTATTGTCGGGACTTTCTTGTTTTTAGCTGTTTCTAAGGATATTTGATTTAATCATTTAATCGGACTTTCAAATCCATACTTTCATGTAGAATTCTGATAATTTCAACTTCGTATTTATCTATACATTGATAGAATATTATATGACTTCCTGAATGTAAACCGAGTAAATCTTTATTAATTTCATCGTATTGTCTACCAATTTTAGTGTTGTTCCCTATTTCTAAACAAGAAAGTTTTAGCATTTCATAATATTTGTCTGCCTGCGTTTCAGACCATTTTTCAAAAGTGTATTCCCAAATATTATTCAAGTCGTTAATGGCTTCTTGTCTTAAAATAACATTAGCCATTTTTTCTATTTTTTACTTTTAGCAGTTCTAAATTATCGTCAAAATTGAAACTTTCAACTCTTGGACTCTCTAGACCTTTTTGAATCGCGTTTCTCAAACTTATTGCTTTACTCTCTTCATCTTCCAAAAGTCGCAGCCCTGCACGTATAACTTCACTCACGTTTTTATAGCGCCCTCCTGATACTTGGCTGCTAACAAATTGGTCAAAATAATCTCCTAATGATATTGATGTATTTTTCATAAAATATAAACCTTTTACAAAGTTACCAAAAATTGGTAAGTACACAAATTTTAATCAAGAATTTTTTGGCGACCTTACTTGTGGTTTAGGTTTTACCTCAACAAAGTAACCGTTCCTTCATAGGTGTATTCTTCGCCATCAAATGCAGCTACTTTAATCACCCACATATAAACGTCCTGTTGAACATCTTCACCACGCGACTTACCATCCCATGAGGCATGCTTGTCGCTGCTTTCCCATAGCTTCTCGCCCCAACGGTTTAAGATTTGTATGTGGAAGGATTTCTCGCCATTCACAACCGCTTTGAACACGTTGTTGTCTTTCGGTCCTGTACCCTCGGGGCTAAACGCTGTAGGCACAAACACCGTAACGTCTGGATCAATTTCTCGCACCTGGCCAAGGCTGTCTGGACAGCTTAATCCTTCAAAAGAAATAGTGGATGTCAATACCACTCTGTATTTCATGGTGTCGGCAGGGTAGTTGTGAACCGGGTTTTTAGCCGTGCTGGTATCGTCAGGATCGCTGCTGCCAAAATGCCAATTGTAGTCTATAGTGGCTGGACTGATCCAACGTGTTTTAGTTTCGTTAAAGAATCTAAATTTAGGGAAGGCCACCGTGGTGTAATAGCCAGGGTCGCTGCTAAATCCTGCTTTCGGTTGTGGCAATACTTTAATGAAGTCTAAAGAGTCTTTGGTAATCGGACAAGTCTCGTTTACACCCGCACCCCATTTGTTGTCTATTCTTAAAGTAACATCATACCAATTGCGGTTTGCTGTGTCATAACGTATGCCAAGTGGTGCAGCGTTCAAGGATTGGTTTAAGCTCTGTCCATTTCCAAAATCCCAAGTATAGCTTAAGTTGCTTGACCCTGCTGGTTTTCTCACCAAGCTTTGGAAGTTAACCACGGCTGGTTCGCATTGTAAGGTAGGGTCTGCGGTAAAGTCAAATTGAGGATAAGGTTCTATAATTAATGGCAACTCATCTTTGGCTTGCGGACAAACGCCTAGCTTATCGGTCTTGATGGTCAAGATTACCTTACCCGCCAACTCATTGATGCCAGTGTCTTTCAAACCGTGCTTATAGAAGCTGATTAGGTTTTTAGCGTCGCTAAATTGCCCATCACCATTATGACTCCAAGTAATTGAATTGGCCCAGTTTTTTGTAGCTGTCACATTGAAATCTATGCCCTCACATTGTTGGTATGGTTTCTTATTGCCAATAAGAACTTCTGGCTGCGATTGTATCAATAGAGTTTGAGAATCAGATGAAGTACAAGTGGTTAAAGGATTTGAATATTCAAATTTGATGCTTATTGGTCCTTCGTACAAGGTCGTTTTGCTGCTAATACTAGGATCAAACTGACGCATACTCACACCTTTGCCGCTCCAAGTTCCAACATTTCCTGCTGGTAATATATTGTTTAACACAAATGGTGCGGCGCTAGAACAAACGGTATCAGGAACATTTATTTGTATGATTGGCAATCCATTTACCAATATCTCAGTGCTGTCGGTCACAGGGCAACCGCTGGATACATCGGTTAATTTAACCAAGTATTGACCAGCGCCAAATTTAGGGTCGAAGTATTTTTTGCTCTTTACAGAATTTAAAATCTTAGGTGCAATGTTCGGATTGCTTAAATCTCTAGAACCTGCATATTCAATGGTTTCCCAAGTGCCATAAGGGAATCTGTTGCCGGTGTTTTTATCGACAACAAAACTGTCCAAAGCCATCAATGGGTAATTGATACATTGTTTGTTGAAATCTGTGAATTTAATTTCTGGCAAACGAATAACAAACACATTGGCTGTGTCGCAAGTTTGGCAACCGGTAATGGCATCTTTGAAACAATATTCAATAACATACTTACCTGTCTTTTCATTTTCACCTTCTTTACCTGGATCCATTTCGGTGGTAGGCGGTGTGTTGCTGGAATTGGTGCTGATAATAGCCGCTGGGTCAACATTTGAACCTTGTGGTACTTCAATTACTCTAAAGCTTTCTATGCCTCCAATTTTCGAAAACGGTCTTACCACTTGTTTGTCAAGGGTTATCTGACCTACACGTTGGCAATAGGTGCTGTCTTTAACAAACACATCAGGATTCGGATTCAGTTTGGTCGGTTTACATTCTTTGTTGTAGCAACCTTTATAATCTCTGAAATCGTAACAAATGGTATCGCGCAAGCCAAGTTTCGGAACTTGATAGTTTTTTATAAAATTAGGGTAGTTGTAGGTAAACACATTCACACCCACCGGTCCACCTGTAATCCAAGAAGGCTTTTTAGTTTGATAATAACGAACATCGCTTGTGCTTTGGGTTTTATCGCCAGAACTTGCTTTGGCAATTTTCGCTTGACTTAAGTTAATGGCTCCATCTGAATAGCAACGTGGAGGTAAGCCAGCAAACACAAAGGTTGGTAAAGCGTTCACTTGAACTTCAAGGGTGTCTTTGTCTTGACACATGACACCACCTTGGGTAACTTTCAAATCCAATTCATAACGCTTCGGAACCATGGTGCTGATTTTTTGAACAAATGAGCTGTCGTTCGATATGGTTACACCTGTATTTAAATCGCGCCATGCCATGGTTCTGCTATGACCTAATGGCCTACGTCTCGCTTTGAATTTCAGAGTATCATTGATGCATATTTCTAGGTTTGGCTTGGCCAGCGCAACTACGGTATCATTAACAAACAAACGCATGGTGTCGCTGGTGTGACAGCCTAGCTTATCAATTACTTTCGCTATATATCGATCCGCTATATTTACAACAATTGATTGGGTGCTGTCTCCATTGGGCAACCAGAAATAGCGCATGGTGTCAGCATTTTGAGCAGACAAGATTGTTAATTCATACGTGCATATACGTTGGTCAGGTCCGATTTCGACAACAGGATTGGGTTGGTATTTAACCAATATGGTATCGCGGTCAACACATTTTTTTGCATCGGTTAATTTTAACACCACTTTGGTGGTGGCGGTAGGTTTAATAAGTGTAAACTTGCTTAAGGTGTCTTTAGGATTAATGGTTCCGAACGGCGATTCCCAAAGGTATTTGTAAGAAGGAACCCCGTTTTCAACTTTAGGCTCTAATGTAATATTGTCTCCCGCACAAACAAAAGTATCTTTACCAAAAGCGAGGTCAACAGATAAAACCGGAGGAATGATAACAGTGTCCGAATAAATGGTGATACAGTTAAACGGAGGGTTGTTTATTTCATGTTCTATAATATACTTTCCACCGCGTTTAAATTTAATGCTGTCGCGTTTTACATAACCAGTATAAACTGGAGCACCGCTATTAGAGCTGTCGCGGATGGTGAATTTGTAGAGGTAGTTTTTTTGGTTGTAATTAACCGTATCTCCTGCCCATGAGGTAAATTTGAATTTACCACAGTCTAATATTTCATATTGGCGTTTTGACCTAGCCTTAGGATTTACCTTTATGTTAAAACCTTTGATGGTATAGGCAGGTCGAGGACAAGCATCGTCTTTGGCTGTTGCTGCAAAAGAATACGCTTGGTTTCGTGCATCACCAATTTTTGGGGTCCAGCAAAATTGAGCTTCTTTTTCTCGTGCGGTTGGATCAATAATGGTAAAGGTTGCATCCGGAATACCATAGTTCCAAGTCAAGTTAACGGTATCAGGAACGGTCTGTTTTGGTAAATAAGGGTCGTCTTTTGCTTTAATGGTAAAACAGATTTTCTTACCCTCACAAACATTGTATTTATTCAAGCCTTCAATGTATGGTGGATTATTGTCCGAGCATGTTACCACCGTTACATAGATGTCGCGACGGGTATAACCAATCTGCACCATTTTTTTAGAAATGGAATCCTTGCGGAATTCACTTACACGAATGGCAACAGGACCAGATTCATCGCATTTGGTTGGGGTGAACACCATGTCTCCTGTTTCTTTATCAAAGTAAAAACCTCTTGGCGGTTTTGCGTTTGGCAAGGCACGGCAGTTAACCGTTCCGGGATTCGGTGGGCAATATGGGGTTAACGGAATGTCTTTGTTTAAAGGACTGTTCCAAGAAACTGGATTAAATGATGCACTTAAAGGTTCGTCTAATGAGTAGGCCAAGGAATCGCTGTCTAAATTGTCAAACACCCCATTGTTGAATGTAAAAGGCTGGTTGCAACACATAAACGACATTGGAATGGTGGATAGGGTCGGCGTGTTATTGCCTTTGGTTTTAATGAGGCAAATATTCATCATTGCTTCTCCGCCATAGGTTGTAGTTGATGTGGTAGTCCCTACCAAGCCCCAAGGCTGGGATACTCTAAATTTTATTTCACAACAGTTGTTGTTTAAGAATGCATTGTAAGGACTGTTGGCAAAATCGATGGTGTCTTCAAAGGTGTGTTCTTCAATTCCATAACGGGTTCCACTATAGCCACCATTGGTGCAAGGCGGTTGGCCATTGCTGCAAACTGGTGTGATGTCCCTGATTTTTGTTCTCGGAGGTACAATTGATAAAGTCGTGGAGTTGCAAGACATGGTAAACTTAGGCATGATGCCCAACTTGCAAACACATTGGTGGTAAAGTATAAATTTTACATGGTATTTGTAACCCCCAAGGTGCCTGAAAACTATATCTGAACCATTGATTACGTCGCAAGCATTTGCCATGCTTAGGCGCATGAGTAAAATAAATAATATCGACGCTTTTACGTGTTTCATTTTTGTTTAGACATTTAAATCATTCAAAATGTGGTATGAAGATTTAAACAATTTGAAACAATAATAAGTATTTTTACTCAATTGAACAAAATTTTGCTAGCCAAAATATAAGGAATTTATTTCATTTAACAAAACCCGTATTGTGTTAAACAGATGTATGTTTCTGACTTTAAGCCTATTATAAATGTTTTGTTTTATAAAAACAGAAAATAAAAAAATATCCCCAATGCTCAAACATTCCAGACCAAAATAAAATCATCGATTAAAGTATACTCCAATTGATATTTGGCAGCATATTTCTCCTTAGAAATTTGCCCGAAAAGCATCTCGTTTTCAAAACTTAAATGCAGATGTTGTATAAAGTTAAGTTCTTTAATACTATATATCTTAAACAATACTTCTTTTGCGCCCCAAACAATTTGATGGTGCAGTTGGCCTTCATGACCTGTTTTATCGTTATCAGATGAAAATCTCTTAGCTAGTAGATTTATATTGTTTCTAAAATACTCGATGTCTATACCAACAGCTGAACCTTCTTCACAATATAGGCATGCTACTAATTTTTTTGAATGGCTGAAGGACACTGCAGAAGTTTCATCTTTTATAAAAGGTTTTCCAAACTTGTCTTTTTCTAATTGAAGATGTAAGTCTCGACCCGCTAGAACATTGAGTAACTGCATAGCAGCAGCTTGTTCAAGCTGTCTTTGCTCATTGCGGTTTGGATCGTGTTGTAAATTTAATTTTTCAATAAAAAAATCAAAGGTCTCGGTTATATCCCAAACAGCGAGTTTCTTTGCAGACGTAATTTGTTTTTCAAATACAATAGGCATGGCAATTGACGTGGTAAAAATACGCGAGTTTATAGGACATACACAAGCAGTATATGCAATGTGTTTAAATCCGAATGGAAATGGACTGTATAGTGCAGGCGCAGATACCATGTTGGTTGAGTGGGATTTGAAACAAAGCGATGGTTTGATGCGCGCCAAAATGGATGCTGCAACCTATGCGCTTTGTCACAATGGTCAATGGCTTTTGGCGGGTTCTCAAAAGGGGAATCTCAGTGTGTTTGACCTTCAGTTTAATCTGTTTAAGTTTTTAAAAATTTCCGAGTTTCCAATATTTGATATTTTGTTCGACCGAGAGCGTTTTCTTGTTTGTTCTGGCGATGGTTTTCTTCGTGTTTTTAATCTTGATTTTGAATTAATTAAAACGCTGCGAATTTCGAATAAAAGTATCCGTCAAATAATAGTGTATAAAACAGGATTTGCCTTGGCTTGTTCTGATGGCAAAATCACCATTTTAAACACGAATTTAGAAATTGACGACGTTTTCCAAGCCCATGAAGACACAGTTTTTTCTTTGGCTTATGATCCGAATACGGGTAAATTATTAAGTGGAAGCAAGGATGCTTGTATTCATTTTTACGACAATTTAACCCAAATGGAAAGGGTAAAAGCGCACCTGCTTCATGTACATACTTTGGCTGTAAACAAAGATAATTCAAGGTTGTTAAGTGGCAGTATGGATAAAGAAATAAAATTGTGGGATATTAAGGAAAACAAACTCCTAAAAGTTGTAAATTTGTCGAAGCAAGAAGCACACAGAAGTTCGGTGAATAAAATTTTGTGGTTTGATAAAAACAATTTTATTTCGTGCAGTGATGACCGCACGCTGATGTGCTTCGAAATACAAGACCAAAAATGATATTAACAGACTACCAAATTCTAGAAGAAATTGAAAAAGGAAGCATTTTAATTGAGCCTTATCGCCCAGAATGTTTAGGTACCAACAGTTACGATGTGCACTTAGGAAGATACCTCGCAACTTATAAAGACCGAGTTTTGGATGCTAAAGCACACAATAAAATTGATCATTTTGAAATTCCTCAAGATGGTTTTGTTTTACAACCAGGCACTTTGTATTTGGGCGTTACAGAAGAGTACACCGAAACCCATAGCCACGTTCCATTTTTAGAAGGTAAAAGCAGCACCGGCCGTTTGGGTATCGATATCCACGCCACTGCTGGTAAAGGTGATGTTGGCTTTTGCAATACTTGGACTTTGGAAATTAGCGTGGCCCAACCTGTAAAGATTTATTACGGAATGCCTATCGGTCAGTTGATCTATTTTGTAGTAAATGGAGATGTTAGAACCATGTACAACAAAAAGAAGAATGCAAAATACAACACACGCACCATTCGCCCTGTTGAGAGCATGATGTGGAAGAACAAATTCTAAAATTCGAAACGCATAGTATCCGTTGAAACAATGTTGCTGAAGTGTAAACTTCTGTCTGCAATTTGTACCGTGTAATACATTGAATCTGGTTTTATTCCAGGGTAGGGAATTGACCTTAAGGTAATCGTTAAATCCCCGTATATTGCTTTGTTTTTGCCTGTTGGTGTAATATTCGCAATGCGGTCGTTGAAGTTTACCGTGTCTGTGCTCAATGGAATTGGTATTCTTTTTCCTATGCCATTTTCTACTGCATAAACTTTTACCAATAAGTTGTAAAAATATTTGCCTCCAAAATTAAATGGCGCTAGGGTGTCACCGGTTTCTAGTCCAATATCACCGTCACCGTCGGTATAATGCACCGTAATTCTTAAAATGGAATCCTTGCCATTCAATTTAATTTGCTCTGCAGGTGTTTTAATGCTTAAAACAGGTTCTGCTGGGAAATTAAAAACTTCCGATTTGCAGGCGCTAAGTAATACGAATACCGATATTTTGATATACTTTTGAAGCATGGAGTTTGACAAGCTGCAGCAAGCTGTTTTTACATTGGAGAAATCTCAGTTCAATGACTTGGCCATGCAAGTATTTCAAACCCAAAGCCGTGAATGTGAAGTCTACCAACGCTATCTCAATTGTCTACAAGTTGATGCAACAAAGATAATTCATTTAGAAGATATTCCTTACTTGCCAATCGAGTTTTTTAAACAGTTTGAAGTCAAAACAAACTCTTTTAAAGAAGAACTTATTTTTGAAAGCAGCAGCACGACGGGGAAAGGCATTAGCCGCCATTTTGTAAAATCTGTAGCCTTGTATCAACAAGCTTTTGAATCCAGTTTTAAATTGGCCTTTGGTTCGCACCAACAATATTGCCACTTGGCTTTGTTGCCATCCTATTTGGAGCGTCAAAACTCCTCATTGGTATACCAAGTCAACGGTTTTATAGAAGACACTAAAAATTTAGGTTCTTCGTTTTACCTACATCAGGTAAACGAGTTACTTGAACATTTGAAAAGAAATGAAGCCGCCGCAATACCAACGCTTTTATGGGGTGTGAGCTTTGCTTTACTCGATTTTATTGAAAAGTTTAATATCTCCTTAAAGCATACAATTGTGCTTGAAACAGGGGGGATGAAAGGCCGACGAAAAGAAATTACCCGCGATGAAATGCACAGTAAACTTAAGCAGGCATTTTCTATTTCGTCAATTGCAGGCGAGTATGGGATGACAGAGTTGATGAGCCAAGCCTACGCAGTAAAAGATGGTCTATACACAGCGCCAAATTGGATGCGAATAAGTGCACGTGAAATCAACGATCCACTCAGTAAGCCAATCGTTAATAAACACGGGGCCATAAACATAATTGACCTGGCCAACATACATTCGTGCGCATTCATCGCCAGTTCCGATTTGGGTAAAGTGTATGCCGATGGAACATTCGAAATACTAGGCCGTATTGACCACAGCGACACCCGTGGTTGCAATTTATTGGTATGAAGAAAATCGTAAATCAATTAAAATCCTATATTCAATATTATCCAATCTGGTATTGGGTATTGATGTTTGCTTTTTGTACATTTAGTGTATATGTAAATTATGCTTGGGGTTTACAAGCCTATATGGATACCTTGCACGGACTAAATGAGTATGGGGCATACGTTTTGTTATACTCCGTTCATAGTTTGTTCGCCTTTGTTTTGTATGCATTGGTGTCCCGATCTTTTGGGTTTTTAAGAAAGCCTGGATTTTGGCTGATTTTAGTTTTGGGTTTTATGATTTTTGCCTTCCGCGCGGTGACTTGGCAGCACCTTAAAATTATCGATTACTTTTCTGTCGAATGGCATTATTACATCAACCATTTGGTTTACAACGATATTTTCAGATTTTTATATTTATGTTTTCCAGTTGCCATTATTTGGTTTTTTAGAGACAAAAAAGAAATGCCTTTATACGGTTTTAGTGGTATTGGGCATCAACAAAAGGTGTATTGGATACTGCTTTTATGCATGGTGCCACTTATAGCAGGCGCTAGTATGCTTAGCGATTTTTTAGATTATTACCCCCGCCTAAGAAAGATAAACAATGCTGGTGGAACTGTTATGGATATGTTGACCTACGAATTGTTCTATGGAATGGACTTTGTCTCTATTGAACTTTTCTTTAGGGGCTTTATGGTCATGGCCTTTATCCGTTACCTAGGACCGCATGCCATTTTGCCTATGGCAGCTTTTTACATGTCTATTCATTATGGCAAGCCAATGGGAGAGGCCATAAGTTCGTTTTTTGGCGGCACCATTTTAGGGGTCTTGGCCTTTCACAGCCGCAGCATTTATGGCGGAATTATGGTGCATATGGGCATTGCTTGGCTAATGGAATTAGGCGGCTTTCTCGGCAACTGGATTAGGGGCACTTGGTAAAACAAAAAACCCTGATTGTTCATCAGGGTTTTTGCGCATTAAAGGAATCTTTAGAAATATTTAATAACATGCAATAACCATTACACGTGCGTGTAAGACACAGGAGTGTGCCTGTTCGTTGCATGGGGTTTAAAAAATATTTAAATTTTTTTTAAATTGGTCTTCGGATACATGTTCGAGTATCTCGGATGGCTGGCATTCAGGAAGAAGTATCTCCAAATTTCCCCTTCATTTTTTTTACCCTTTGGCCTTTTTAATTATCTTCGCAGCATGAACAAAGTGGTTTCGAATGCAGAAGAAGCAATTAAAGACATCAACGACGGAGCAGTAATCATGCTGGGTGGTTTTGGTCTTTGTGGAATTCCTGAAAATTGTATCACAGCGCTGGTGAAAAAGGGAAGCAAGGAATTAACTTGTATCTCTAACAATGCTGGGGTCGACGATTTTGGAATTGGCCTAATGTTGCAAACCAAGCAGGTTAAGAAAATGATTTCTTCCTACGTGGGTGAAAATGCTGAATTCGAAAGACAATTGTTGTCGGGTGAATTGGAAGTGGAATTGATTCCCCAAGGCACTTTGGCTACCCGTTGCATGGCTGCAGGTTACGGTATGCCAGCAATTTATACACCTGCTGGTGTTGGAACTGAAGTGGCTATTGGAAAAGAAACCCGCGAATTCAATGG
>JBIKPR010000086.1:0-8667 GCA_044357345.1 Bacteroidia bacterium | reverse complement strand
ATTATGGAAGAATTATTATCAAAAAAAACATACGTTTGTAAACCAAATTCAGGATTAATAATCAACTGTAAACTATTAACAGGATTAATAAATTAAACTGTAAACTTATTTTAGGACGAGTCACGAAGTGCAGTCTCTGCTACAGGGACCCTAGACCCTGCCCCTTACTGATTATCCCTCCACTCGTACACCCAACCGCTTTGGATCATCTCCAAATGGCCTTCTGTGCACTCTTCGCGGGTGCCTTTGAAATTAGGTATTTCAAGAATCCATTCTAAAAGTTCAGTGAAACGGATACGGTAGATTTTTGATTCGCCGAAATCATCGCCAAATCTTTCATACAATGCCATAGAGATGTCCTCATGGTCTTTCCAGTATATTGGTAATTCGAAACTCATTGCTTTAAAATTAATGACCTATAATTAATGATTGATCAGGAACAGTTACTACCAAGTCTTGGTCCTCCAACAAAACACATTGGCAAGCCAAACGGGAATTGTATTTAGGGCTGCGGGCACGGTCTACAAAATCTTCCTCTTTGTCACTTATCTCAGCCAAAGCATCTGCGCCTTGTTCTACATAAATATGACAAGTACTGCACGCGCAAACCGCGCCACAGTTATGGTGTAAATCTACATCACTGTCTAAAGCCACATCAAGTATCATTTCTCCTTTAGAAATTTCTACTGTAATAGGCGATTTATCTTTTTCCTCAAAATTGAAGGTTATTGTTGGCATAATTAGGGGGACAAATTTAGATGAATTCTAAATAACTTCTTTAGACCTCATCAATTTTAACAATATATATATAAGAAACACCAATATTCCTGCTAGAAATGGATACAAACAATAGTTGCGAATGCCTAGAGAATAAAATTCATCTAACATCCAAGAGGCATTTGCCAATATCCAAAAAGCAATTGAAACATTGGGAAGAAAACGCTCTCTGTCACCAAAGGTAACATACACCATAATTAAAGCAACAAGAACTGTCGGGATAGCCATAACGACACCCAAACTGCGGTAAGTCATCAACCAACACAAATCTTTTAACAACCAAAGTGGAATGTGTATGGTTTCTAAAAAAAACACCACACGTGGATTCCTTAATTGATTGCTAAATGTCATTAATTATATAAGGCAGCTTTTCTTTCAGTTACAGAATCGTCGTCCAAATACTCATCGTAAGTACAATGCTTATCAATCATACCGTTTGGTCCGATCTCTATAATTCTGTTAGCTACCGTGTTCAAGAACTCATGGTCATGTGAATAGAATAATAAGATGCCTTTATAATCGATAAAACTGTTGTTCAAAGACTGAATACTTTCCAAATCCAAGTGGTTGGTAGGCTCATCAGCGATGATACAGTTAGGACTTTCAAGCATAGATTTACTCATCATACATCTTACTTTTTCTCCCCCACTTAAAACTTTCGCCTTCTTTAAACTCTCTTCTCCGCTAAATAACATTTTACCCAAGAAACCACGGATAAAGGTTTCATCTTTTTCTTTTGAAAACTGTCTCAACCAGTCAACCAAACTCAAATCAACGCCTTCGAAATATGGTGAGTTGTCGTTGGGGATATAGGTACGTTTGATGGTAACACCCCATTCAGCAGTTCCTGATTTTGGAGTTTCGTTTCCATTGATACATTCAAAAAATTTGGTGATTGCCAAAGCGTTTCTAGATAAGAAAGCTACTTTTTCGCCTTTACTAACCGTGAAGTTGATGTTGCTAAATAAATTCTTACCATCGTTCAAGCAGCTAAGATTTTCAACCGTTAAGACCTGATCACCAGCCTCACGCTCTTGAATAAAGAATATACCAGGATACTTTCTGGTTGAAGGTTTAATCTCTTCAATATTCAATCTATCAATCATCTTACGACGACTGGTCGCTTGTTTACTTTTCGCAACGTTCGCAGAGAAACGCTGGATGAAATCCATCAACTCTTTCTTCTTTTCTTCTGATTTCTTGTTTTGGTCAGAGCGTTGTTTCAAAGCCAACTGACTGCTTTGGTACCAGAATGTATAGTTACCTGAGTAAGTGGTGATTTTGTTAAAGTCAATATCTGCAACGTGGGTGCATACTGCATCCAAGAAGTGCCTATCGTGCGATACCACCAATACTGTGTTTTCAAAATTGGCCAAGAAATTTTCCAACCATGCGATGGTCTCTACGTCCAAGTCATTGGTCGGCTCGTCCATTAACAAAATATCAGGATTGCCGAATAAAGCTTGAGCCAATAAGACACGTACCTTTTGGTTGTTGTTTAATTCATGTAAGGGTCTGAAATGAATGTCCTCACCGATACCCAAACCACTCAACAAAGAAGCAGCGTCACTGTCGGCATTCCAGCCTTCCATTTCAGCAAATTTTTCTTCCAATTCAGATGCGCGAATTCCATCTTCATCATTGAAATCTTCTTTAGCATAGATGATTTCCTTTTCTTTTATGATGGAATACAATTCTTTATTGCCCATAATTACGGTCTCCAATACTTGAAACTCGTCGAACTCAAAGTGGTTTTGTTTTAAAACACTCATACGTTTTCCTTTTTCAATCTCCACTCTACCAGTTGTCGGATCAATTTCTCCGGAAAGGATTTTAATGAAAGTAGATTTACCAGCTCCGTTTGCGCCAATTACGCCATAGCAATTGCCAGGAATAAACTTGACATTTACCTCATCGAACAGAACCCTTTTCCCATAACGCAGGGAGATATTTGAAACATTAATCATAAATTATTTTTGGGTTCGCAAAGATAACAAAAATTACGCGCATTTTAAAGACTTGGCTGAAACTCAAGTATCTATTAAAAAAACATCAGAAAATACTATGTTTGTGGTTTATAACCCATTCAAATATGAAGAAACTATTTATGTTGGTTTGTTTGCTGAGTGCATTCACTCAAATCAAAGCACAAGAGGACTCGTTTTCCATGGAAAGCTTACAACTATTAATGCGTTCAGACAGCATTTTAAAAACCTTCCATTACCAAACCGGCAAAGTTATTATTGGCAACAATTTGGCCACAGTTAATGTGCCTCAAGGTTGCTTATACCTCGGACCAGAAGATTCAAAAGTACTTATGGAAGAGATTTATGGCAACCCACCATCTGCTCTTTCTTTGGGCATGCTTTTGTCGGACACACCTAACATGATTACCGGCATGCGCTGGTTGGTAGATATCAACTACAACAATGAAGGCCACGTAAAAGACGACGATGCCAAAGACATCAACTACGACGATCTATTAAAACAATTAAAAGAAGAAGCTGAAGCCTCGAGCAAAGAACGTGTCGAGCAAGGTTTTGAAAAAGTAAGCATGTTGGGTTGGGCTTCTACGCCATTCTACGACGAGAAAAACAAAAAGCTCCATTGGGCAAAAGAACTTGCATTCGGCACCGATGAAGAGCATACCCTTAATTACAATATCCGTGTTTTAGGCCGAGAAGGTTTCTTAGAAATGAATATCATCACCGGAATGACAATGTTGCCTGAAGTAAAAAAAGACATCAGCATGATTTTGGCTTCTACAAACTTCAACACTGGTCAAACATACGCTGACTTCAATGAAGACACCGATAAATTAGCTGAATACGGCATAGGTGGCTTGATCGTTGGTGGTATTTTAGCCAAAACAGGCATATTGGCTAAAATTGGAATTTTCTTATTGAAAATCATTAAACCTTTAATTTTCGGTATCATTGCTTTGTTCGCTTTCCTTGGCAAAAAATTCTTTGGCCGTAAAAAAGAGGAAGAAGAAACTGCAGCAATTGAAGAGGCTCCAGAGACTGAAAACAAAGAAGAAAACAAATCACCTGAATAATTCTATTTCAACAATACTTCAAAATCCTGCTTATTTCTAAGCAGGATTTTTTTTGGTAATAGTTTTCGAAAACATGATGGCAGTCAGTATTTAAAGTCAATGAAAACACGAATTTTACAACTTCAAACCATTAAACTTTCAAATCCTTATGAACACGCATTTTCACAACAAAGTTGCCATTGTAACTGGCTCATCTTTTGGCATAGGCAGGGCCACCGCCATCGAGTTTTCCAAACACGGTGTTAAATTGGTATTGGCCGATTGGATCGAAGACCAAGAAACATTGCATATGGTAAAAGCTATGGGGAGTGAAGGCATTTTTGTAAAATGCGATGTGTCAAAATCCGAAGATGTTCAAAATCTAGTTAAATTAGCTATGGAGACTTACGGTCAAATTGACTTTGCCTTTAACAATGCAGGTGTTGAAGGATTGTCCAATCCAACTGCTTTGTGCACTGAAGAGAATTGGGACAAAGTGATTGGCATAAATTTAACGGGTGTTTTCTTGTGCATGAAATACATACTGCCTGTTATGCTTGAGCAAGGCAAAGGGGCTATCGTAAACAACGCGTCTGTAGCTGGCTTGGTGGGATTTCAAAATAGTCCAGCCTACGTTGCCAGCAAACACGGTATTGTGGGACTTACCAAAACAACGGCTTTAGAGTACATTCAAAAAGGCATTCGTGTTAACGCCGTTTGCCCCGGTATTATTAGCACTCCGATGATAGACCGTTTCACTGGAAAGAACAAAGAAATAGAAAAACAATTTGTGTCTATGGAACCCATTGGCCGAATGGGTGAACCCGCTGAAGTTGCCAATGCTGTAGTTTGGCTATGTTCAAATGAAGCGTCATTTATCAGCGGCCATGCCATGCCAATTGACGGCGCATGGACAGCCCAATAATTATGAAAGAACCGATAATATGCTCTGCTGATGAAGCAGTTAAAGCCATCAAAAGTGGTATGCGCATTTTTATTCAAGGCAGCGCTGCCACTCCACTTACTTTGTTGGATGCTTTGGCTAGACGAAAACACGAACTTCAAAATGTAGAATTGGTGAGCATGAGCACCTATGGAGGCGATCTGTTTAGTGACCCAGAATTTGAAGGACACTTCTATCTTAATTCGCTCTTCGTCTCTTCCAATGTTAGAAACATCGTCAATTCAAATGCAGGCGATTATATCCCTGTTTTCTTAAGTGAAATTCCACGTTTGTTTGATCAAAATATTTTACCCTTAGACATTGCTTTTGTTAATGTTTCACCACCCGATAAACATGGTTATTGCTCACTTGGCACCTCGGTAGATATCAGCAGATCGGCCATTCGAAATGCAAAACACACCATTGCACAAGTCAATGCAAAAATGCCCAGAACCCATGGCGATGGCATCGTGCATATTTCCCGTTTTGATTCGTTAGTTTATGTAGATCAGGATCTCCCAACTGTTTCATATGCCGAAAAAATCGATGAAGCCAGCATGTCAATTGGACGCTATTGCGCGGAGTTAATCGAAGACCGTTCAACCTTGCAAATGGGCATAGGCCATATTCCTGATGCGGTGATGTCGTGCTTGCACAACCACAAAGATCTAGGCATACACACCGAAATGTTTTCCGATGGTCTACTTCCATTGATAGAAGAAGATGTAATCACCAACAAGTACAAGAAAAAACACCGCGGCAAAATCGTTACCGGCTTTGTGGTTGGTAGTAGAAAATTATATGATTTTGTAGATGACAATCCCATGGTTTCTTTTTTGGACATCGACTATGTGAACGATGCGACTATCATCCGTTGCAATCCCAAAGCCGTATCCATCAACTCTGCGATTGAAATCGACATCACGGGCCAGGTTTGTTCTGACTCAATTGGCACCTATCAATTTTCAGGTGTAGGCGGTCAAATCGATTTTATGCGTGGCGCTGCATTATCAGAAGGGGGCAAACCCATTATTGCCATCTCATCCACCACCCACAAAGGTGAATCTAAAATTGTTCCCACTTTAAAAACTGGTGCTGGCGTGGTTACAACACGAGCACATATGCATTACATTGTTACCGAATTTGGGGTAGCAAATTTGTTTGGTAAAAATCTTGCCCAACGTGCTTATGAAATGTTAAAAGTAGCCAATCCAATTCACCACGAAGAATTAGATAAAGCCATTTTTGAACGTTTTGGAAAAAGATATTTTGCAGGCATCAAATCTTAAACAAAAAAAGCAGCTTAATAATAAGCTGCTTTCTAATTTAAAATTTATTCTTTTATGCAGGTAATGGCACGTCGGCACCCAAACTGGTAACCGCCCATGCATCAAAATCGACTACATAGTCTTCTAACTTTTTACGAGCGCCATTTAAAGCACCCGCACCCAACATTAAATATAAGGGAGGGTTTTCAACTTCATGTGCTTTTATCATCGCATGAGCTGCTGCAACAGGATCGCCAGGTTGTTTACCACTTCTACTGCGAATCGCTTCTGCATTGGCCGCAGCACTAGGTGCATAATCGCCTATTTGACTAGGCGTTTCAAACGCTGATCGTCCTGCCCAATCGGTTCTAAAACCACTCGGGCAAACAACAGTTACTTTAATATTCAAATGTGCTGTTTCTTTTGCCAAGGCTTCTGAATAACCTGCTACCGCAAATTTAGTTGCATTGTAAAAAGACACCGCTGGGAATCCTACCAAACCGCCAATCGAAGACACATTCATTACGTGCCCAGATTTTTGTTTACGCATCTGAGGCAATATCAAACTCGTTAATTCTGTTAATCCAAAGAAATTTACCTCAAACATCTTACGCACGATTTGCATATCCGCCTCTTCGGCAGAAGAAAAATAGCCTATACCCGCGTTGTTTACCAATACATCTATTCTTCCAAATGCTGCAATAGCATCCGCTGCGGCAGACACTATTTGGACATGATTTTCCAAATCCAATATCAATCCTTTGGCTTGACCAGGATACTGAGTTAAAACCTCATCTAGGTCACTCATTTTCCTGGCTGTCATCACCGCTTTGTACCCGCGTTCTAAAACCGCTATGGCCAAAGCTTTTCCAAATCCTGTAGAACATCCACTGATGAACCACACTTGTTCTTCTGTATTCATTAATTTATTTTTATCGTTATTTTATACCATCAATAAAACAAAGGGATAATATAATAAACATCTATACCCCTTTATTTCACCATACATAACTCTCTTTATTGGGCTATTTTCTCAGAAGTTTTCGCAACTTCAGTTTCAGAAATGGCTTTATACCCTCCATTTACTTCCTTAAAATTGTGTATTCCTCTTGCTTTTAAAATTGAAGCGGCTACCATACTTCTATATCCACCTTGACAATGCAATAAAAACGGTTCTTTACCAAAACTACCAAACCATTCATTAATATAAGCCAAAGGTCTGCTGTGTGCATGCAAAACATGCTCTGTTGAATATTCAGACTCTTTGCGCACGTCAACAACTTCAATCTTTTCAGAGTTGTAAATATTAGCAAATTCTTCTGCTTCAATTCTATCTACTGTATCAATTTCTTTTTGTGCTTGAATCCATGTATGAATTCCACCTTTCAAATAACCCAATACTTTATCAAATCCTACGCGCGATAAACGGGTAATGGCTTCTTCTTCATCGCCTTCCTCACATACCAAAACCAAGGGTTGATTTACATCCATTACAACAGCACCTACCCATGGGGCGAAGTCGCCTTTCAAACCGATGTTTACCGAACGTGGTATAAAGCCTTTGGCAAAATCAGCAGCCGCACGTACATCCAATACCAATGCATCTTCATTGTTAACCATTGCCTCAAGCGCTTCAGCCGTTAAAGCTTGCATGCCATTGGAAAGCACTTCGTCAAAACTGGTATAACCTTTTTTGTTCATGGCCACATTCATTCCGAAATATCCAGGAGGGGGCGTTAAACCATCAGTTACCGCAGCAATAAATGCTTCTCTGCTTGGTTGATTCAAAGCATAATTCATTTTCTTTTGGTTGCCAAAGACATCCAAAGTTTCTTTCATCATGTTTTTACCACAAGCACTACCAGCACCGTGTGCCGGATAAATGATCAAATCGTCAGCCAATGGCATAATTTGAGTCATCAAACTATCATATAACATTCCAGCCAAATCCTCTTGGGTCATGTCTGCAGCCTTTTGAGCAAGGTCTGGACGACCAACATCACCTAAAAACAAAGTATCACCGCTAAATAAAGCATTGTCTTTCCCATTCTCGTCTTTCAACAAATAACAGGTGCTTTCTAAAGTGTGACCAGGCGTATGCAAAACCTTAACCACACAATCGCCCAAATTAAACACCTCATGGTCTTTGGCCATGTGGGCTTCAAACTCAGGATTTGAATTAGGTCCGTAAATTATTGGAGCTCCAGTTTTGCGGTTTAGGTCTAAGTGCCCAGAGACAAAATCAGCATGAAAATGGGTTTCGAAAATATATTTAATTTTTGCGCCACGAGAGCCCGCTAAATCGATGTATGGTTGAACTTCACGAAGAGGGTCAATTATCGCTGCCTCGCCATTGCTTTCAATATAATAGGCCCCTTGCGCCAAGCATCCGGTGTATATCTGTTCTATGTGCATAAAATATAAAATGCAAAGATAAGGGGAGAAAGACAAATTGGGTAAATGATAAATTGATAAATTGATTGGGGAAAGTGATAAGTTTAGGGGTTAGGGGCGGTTATTTAATGTTTTAAATAAATGACTCGTCCTAAAATAAGTTTACAGTTTAATTTATTAATCCTGTTAATAGTTTACAGTTGATTATTAATCCTGAATTTGGTTTACAAACGTATGTTTTTTTTGAT
>JBIKPR010000087.1:0-8667 GCA_044357345.1 Bacteroidia bacterium | reverse complement strand
CGTTCCATAGGTTAAACGCTGGCTTGAATTTGCATCTGGATAGAATACTCTGTTTGGGTTCATTTCCATTAAACCTTTAATGTATTTTCTGCCTAAAGACAAAGCTGAGGCAGCAAATTCATCAACTTTTGGTTTGTAGTTGGTGCTGTAATTATCAGCATGAGATTTTAAATAAATAAAAGCAGGGTCGCTTAATATTTTCTTGTGGTTAGGTGCTTTTAAAAACGCTTCGATTTTTTCTTTTGAAGCGAACATTGATTTTGCGAAAAGCATTTCAGCATATTTTGCAAAAACTTCGTCTGAGTTACCGTTTTTAATTTTAGAAGAAATTTTGGTAAACAATTCTGGCCATTGAGAAGATGGAATGTTTTTATAGTACATTTTCATCATCGCAGCCATGATTTTTTTATCAGCAATTTTTATTCTATCAGTGTAAGGAACTTCAGCTAGAGCTTTAATTAGATTCTCAGAAGTGCTTTTTATTTTAGCTTCCAAATCAGCAATTTCTTTGTCTTTATCGGCGGCAGCTTTTGTTTTATCTGCTTTAATTTTGTTGATTTTGTTGTACAATGCATCAAGAGACATACCAAAAGAGGCTAATTGCATAATGGTTGGAGCCGTGATACATTCTCTCATGTAAGTGCTTTGCAAAGCGTATGGTTTGTATACTGTGTAGGTCTGATCTATGTCATACAACAAGGTTTTGTATTCGTCTTTATTGGCAGACCAAGCAGCAAATGCTTTTTCTTCAGCAGTTTTTTTGTCGTAAACCTTGTTGTGCTTTAATTGTTCAGCTTCGCCATCGAAGAATTTCCAATAGTTGGCAATAGAAGCGTAGTCGCTAGACAATAAAAGTCTAGTTGCTTCATCTTGAACCATTTGTTCTTTCCAAGCTTTTAGTCTAAGGTCTCTAAGATTAACAATATTAGGATTTACCAAATCGGTTGCAAGAGCAACACCATGAGAAAACTCATAACGGTTTGTTCGGCCAGGGAATCCAATAATCATTGCGAAATCCCCTTCTTTAACACCTTTCAATGATACAGGTAGGTAATGCATTGGTTTGTATGGCGTATTTTCAGCATTGTAGTCAGCAGGTTTATTGTCTTTTCCTACATAAACTCGGAACATACTGAAATCACCAGTATGTCTTGGCCACATCCAATTGTCTGTTTCACCACCAAATTTTCCAACATTTTGAGGAGGAGTTCCTACCAAACGGATGTCAGTGAATTTCTCCATAACAAAAAGGTAATAAGCATTTCCTTTAAACATTTCTCTGCAAGTTGCATCGTAATGGGTTCCTTCAGTAGCCTTTTTTTGAAGTTCTTTGTATATTTCTTGTAATTTAGCAAAGCGCTCTTTTTCAGAGACACCTGCTATTTTAGCCAATACTTCAGTAGTTATATCGTCTACTCGGACAACTCTGGTGATAGACATTGGTGCTTTTGGCTTGCGTTCTTCAGCTCGGGTTTTTGCCCAAAATCCATTGTCTAAAATGTTGTCAGATGTAGTGCTTAATTCAGCAATTGCATCGTATCCACAGTGGTGGTTGGTTAAAATCAAACCCTCAGAAGAAATGATTTCACCAGTACAACCGCCGTTAAACCAAATACAAGCGTCTTTCAAACTTGAATGGTTTACACTGTACAATTGTTCAGGTGTAAGTCTCAGACCTTTGGCCTGCATGTCTTTGTAATTCATTTTTTCCAGCAAAGAAAGCAACCACATGCCTTCATCTGCTTTAGCTGCATTGCTAATAAATATTAATGCAAGCGTAAGTAATGCGTATATTTTTTTCATATCTTTTTCTTAAAAAAGTGTTGCGAATTACCACAATTTATGGCGCAAATGCAAAGTGTTTAACCATTTATTTGTGTGTTTTGTCCATTTGGTATCGTTTTAAGAATATAAGTTTATCGGTATTGAACCTAATTGATGTCAATATTTGCCCTTGATTTTGGTTTTAATAGATTTTTGAAGCAAATAGTCTATTCTGCTAAAGGCCTTGAATTTAATTTGCTATCTTTGCAGAAAGGTAAATGGTCTGTCGCTATTTGTAAAAAAAATAGAGGAAAGTCCGGGCAACACAGAGCACCATACCGTTTGAAAAGACGGGAAGCAGAAAGAAATGACTGTTTACAGAGAGTGTCGCAGAAAATAACCGCCTAAATTTTAGGTAAGGGTGAAAATGTGGGGTAAGAGCCCACGCCGTGTGTCAGTAATGCGCAGGGGGATAAACCTTAAGGGTTGTAAGGCCAAATATACCTGAGCCATAGGGCTGCTCGTTCGAGTTGAAGTTTACTTCAACGCTCAGGAGGGTAGGCTGCAATAGATCAATGACAGACATCCACTTAGGTGGATACAAAACTCGGCTTATAGTTTGCCTTTTTTTATCCCGCTAGTTTTATAATTAGCGGGATTTTTTTATACCTTTTTTAACCAAACCAATAAAATTGGGTCGTTTCCTTTATCAATACTAATTGATAAATCAAGTTTAGGGTTTTGTACAGGCACAATAGTTAAATCTCTTATTAATCCACTTCTAGATATAATGAAATCCAATTGTACACCTTCACCAATCAATCTAATTGCTTCATCTAAACTGGTTTTAATACGGATTTTATTTACTGCAATTATCTCATCTCCTGCTTGAATGTCACATCCAAATGCAGCAGACATTGCATCAATTGATTTCACAATTATTTTATCGCCTTTTTGTTCGGTATTTATTCCGGTGTAAAATAAATTGTTTTGGACTTTGTTTTCAATTGAACAAGCAACTTTTTTTAGAATGGTTTTGATTTTTTGATTGGTTTCAACACCATTGGTTTCTTCTGCCCAAGATCTGAAATTAAGTTCTTTCCCAGCTATCATATCTATAGAATTGTAAAATTCATCATCTGTAAATCCTCTATGCTTCTTTTCGTAATATTCAGAATATAGGTACTGCATCAAGTGGTCGAGTCCTCTTTCACCCTTGCTGGCATTTAAAAGTTCGATATCCAATAATGCTGCAATTGCCGCGCCTTTTAAGTAATATGAAATATTGGTATTTAAGCTGTTTTCATTGGGTCTGTATTCTTTTATCCAAGCGTCAAAAGAGGCTTCATGTAAAGTTTGTATCTCAGCACCCTTGCGGTTCAAAGTCGATGAAAAAGTGTTTGATAATGTTTTCAAATATTCACTTTCCGTTCTAAATCCAGCGCGATACATTGCCAATTCATCGTAATAACTGGTAATTCCTTCTGCAACCCAAAGTAAATTGCTGTGGTTTTCTTTGCTGTAATCAAAAGGACCAAGCGCCTCTGGTCTTATGCGCTTAACGTTCCATAAGTGGAAGTACTCGTGTGCGCACAAACTCAAGAAGCTTAAATAACGTTCTTTGTTTGTGTATGCAAATCTTTGCATTTGCACAACATTGCTGTTTGCATGTTCCAATCCACCACCTCCTTCTTCAACATGATGAATGATGAACAAATATTCTTTGCAGGGATGTTTTCCTACAATTTGATACATGGTATTGCATATTTTTTGTAGGTCGGCTTTAAATTTATCGGTAGGGCAATTGTTTTTTCCCACCAATGCCACAGAATGAGGAACGCCTGCAACCTCGAATTTCAAAACTTGGTGGTTGCCAATTTCTATAGGTGAATCTATCAGTTCATCATAGTTGTCAAATGAGAATAAATTTACTTTGCTTTGTAGCAATGTGCTTGAAATCTTTGTCCATGCTTCTGGGTAATTGATGTCAAGTGTTCCTGAACCTTGATTCTCGGCATACATCAAACAGCTGCTTAGAAGCAAAAAGGCGTGGTCGTTGTCAATATATGAGGTTCGAACCGTGTTCTCAAAGCAATAGACTCTATAGGTTATCTGAATAGTTTTTCCAATATTTTTGCCATCTATTAACCAAGTGCTTTTGTCAACTTTACTTATATTCAGTGTTTTTCCGGTAGACTGCGCAGCAACTTGTTCGATGTTTCTTTCAAATTCTCTAAGCATATAACTTCCAGGGGTCCACACAGGCATTTTCAACAATATTTTACTTTCTTTGATTTCTAAAATGTCTAATTTAACCAAAGCATAATGTGTATTTGGATTTTGAATGTCTATGGTGTAATTTATCTTCATGGCTTTTGTTTGAATACTTAACATTAACAGGAGGACGCTTAGGTATGCTTTTCTCATGTGTGCAAATAAAAAACAATTACACGTCTTTACCATAAGCATATTGACATTTCTTTAATTATATTTTTAGGATAACAAGGTAGAAATTAACTTGATTTTCAGATAAAAATTAATTTCTTTTTTTAATGCTGTTTTTATGTGAATATCTAGAATTAGATTTATTCAAAAAGGCCGTTTTATGTATGTTTGGGATAATTAATTCATATGATACTGCATGAAATGTTAAAATTATCTATATGTAAATCAGTGATTTATATGTTTTTTCTCTGTTTTTTATAGAAATAATTGCGTAGGTCTCTGCGTTTTTTATATTTGTGTATAGGATGTTAAAACAATTTAAGTTTATTTACTTACTAAGTAAAAACACCTATCAAAAACCATTAAAATAAACAACTTAAAAGTCATGGAAACAAAAAAGTATTACCGTCTAAATGATGCTTCAAATGGTTCATTATTTACAGCTATTAATAATGATCGGTTTGAAATGGAAGAAACAATTGAATTGGAACTTTTTAAACCAAGTTTGATTTCATACCACCGTGCGCAACAAATTGGAAGAACACTTTTGGTTATTGCATTGTTTTCTGGATTATTTTTCTTTGGTTTAAGTGCATAAAATAAAAAAACAAAATACACCCATAAATTACCCTTTCTAAAAACAAACAAAACACACCCTTCTAAAAACTTACTTACACAAAAACACTCTTAATTTAGCCTTGTAGAATTCTACAGGGCTATTTTTTTGCGTTGATTTTCACAAGAATAAAAACGGATTAATAATTTGGTCAAATATATTGCATTGCTATGGCATGTATCGCAGTTGAATGCCCACCTTTTCTTTGAAAAAATGCTAATTTCTGCAGTTTTATTGAATTAAAAAGAAAAATAATTTCATTGATTTACAAATACTTATGCGTTGTTTTAAGTTTATTTTCAAAATAATTTGAATTAATAAATGGATGTTCTATATTCGGGTATAGGGTAACATAATTAACTAAGTATTATTACTTATTAAGTGTTTTATCCTAATGTAAACCATTTAAAAACAAATAATTAAGAAATATGACCAACTTAAGTGTAGCTTTAAATCCATTACAATCTAATAGCATTAAAAAGAGCTTTTACATCTCGGAAATTTTAATGTTAAAGTCAATTATAGTTTTATTGGTACTAACCTTTTTTCTATTAAATGAGATGCAAGCTTCTAATAAAGAAGTGAAGCAACTTAAGCGGGCGGCAGTTGCGCGTCAAATGGAAAACACCAGCAATGATTTATTGAGCATTAAATAAATTATTTTAAATAGACACACACAAATACACAAATACACACTCATCGACTATAGCCCGCATTTTTTATGCGGGCTATTTTAATTAATAAGGTTTAGTGATTTGTGCGGCTAACAATTAATTTGGCAGCACGTTCGCTTGCGCCACTTGTACCAATTTTTATTTTTAAAGCTGCATATGATTGTATCATATTTAAGCGTTGGCTTCCATCTAAAATCCTTTTCAGCGATTTAGCAATGCGCTTTTCATTTAATTCGTCTTGAATAAGTTCTTCAAGCACTGGTTTGTCCATAATCAGATTAACTAGGGAAATGTATTTTACTTTAATAACAAGCTTGCCAATAAAATAACTTAATTTACTGAATCTAAAGCAAACCACTTGCGGACAATTTAACAATGCTGTCTCCAATGTTGCTGTTCCACTGCAAACCAATGCCGCATGCGCATTTTTTAACACATCGTAAGTTTGGCCTTTAAGTATCCTAACAGGATGTCCTTCACAATATTCTTGATATATACCATCTGAAATGTGATTGGTTGCAGCTAAAATAAAATCATATTCTGGAAAGCTTTTAATTGTCTTTAGCATTTCGGGCAGAACATGTTTTAGTTCACTCATCCTACTACCAGGAAGCAATGCAACATAGGGTCTTGTAATTTCTTTTTCCGATTTAAAGTTTGGATTAAAGTTGTAGTTTTCGATTGAATCACACAATGGATTTCCAACATAATCGACCTTCATGTTAAATTTCGCATAGAATTCTGTTTCAAATGGCAGAATGGTGTATAAAAAATCTACATCCCTTTTTATTTTTAAAGCACGGGCCGTATTCCAAGCCCAAACTTTAGGACTAATGTAATAATGTGTCTTAAACTTATTTTCTTTCGCAAATTTCGCAATTCTTAAATTAAATCCTGGGTAATCAATCAAAACTAAGGCATCTGGATTAAAGTTCAAAATGTCTTCTTTACACTTTTTTAAAAACTTACGAATGGTATTGAGATTTAAAATGACATCACTTAATCCCATAAACGCAGTTTCACGGTAATGAACAAGCAAGTTTGGATCTTGTTCTTTCATTAAATCGCCACCCCAAAAACGAAATTCAGCCTTGGAGTCTGATGCTTTAATTTGTTTCATCAAATTAGAACCATGTAAATCCCCACTTGCTTCGCCTGCAATCAAGTAATACTTCATTGCTGCGAAATTAAATAATCTTTATGCAATTAACCTAGGTTTGGATTTTAATCTTCAGCTTCAGATGTTTTAATAATAAATTTCAACTGCAAATGCAGACATGTTTTAAGTATTGTTTTCATTCATAATGTTTTGATATTGCTTGGCTTTTATATTTAAAAAAACATTAAATTCGCGGCACATTTAAACCAATATAAAATGAAAGAAGTATATATCGTTTCCGCTGTTAGAACTGCAATGGGTAGTTTTATGGGTTCATTGTCAACAGTTCCTGCAACCAAGATTGGCGCAGCTGCTATTAAGGGTGCTTTGGAAAAGATTAATTTAAATCCTGAAGAAGTTCAAGAAGTGTATTTCGGAAGTGTTTTACAGGCTGGCTTAGGTCAAGCACCTGCGAGACAAGCTGCGAAATTTGCAGGTTTGTCAAACACCGTACAATGCACAACAATAAATAAAGTATGTGCTAGTGGCATGAAGTCAATTTCATTAGGGGCACAGCAAATTATGACTGGAATTTCTGATGTTGTAGTTGCTGGTGGTATGGAAAATATGAGTTTGGTTCCACATTACATGGTGGGAAGCAGGACTGGATATAAATATGGCAACTTTAATATGGTTGACGGTTTGGCAAATGACGGTTTGCAAGATGTATACAACCAACAAATGATGGGTTGGTGTGCTGACCTTTGTGCAAAAGAACATGGTTTTTCAAGAGAAACTCAAGATGAGTTCGCAATTAACTCATACAAAAAAGCTGCTGCAGCATGGTCTGCAGGAAAGTTTGACAACGAAATTGTTCCTGTTGAAATCGTTGATAGAAAAGGCAATGTTACTTTATTCAACCACGATGAAGAATATAAGAATGTTAATTTTGATAAAATCCCTGGTTTAAAACCAGCTTTTTCAAAAGAGGGCACCGTAACAGCAGCCAATGCAAGTACAATGAATGATGGTGCTTCAGCTGTTGTATTGATGAGTAAAGAAAAGATGGAAGCTTTGGGATTAACGCCTATTGCCAAAATAAAAGGTTTTGCAGACGCCGAACACGAGCCAGAGTGGTTTACTACAGCGCCGAGCAAAGCAATGCCTAAAGCAGCAGCTATGGCTGGTTTTGGTATTGATGAAATTGATTTCTTCGAGTTTAATGAAGCATTTTCTGTAGTTGGTTTGGTTAACAATAAATTGTTGAATATACCTTCAGAGAAAGTAAATGTTAACGGTGGTGCAGTAGCTTTGGGACATCCATTGGGCTCTAGTGGTGCAAGAATCATTGTAACTTTGATCAATGTTTTAAAACAAAACAATGGCAAAATTGGCGGTGCTGCTATATGCAATGGTGGTGGTGGTGCTAGTGCTTTTGTTATAGAACTTTGCTAGAACACTTGGCCTTTTTACTTCTTTAACAATAATAAACCCTTTTACTTGTTTAACTAAGTATGAAAAAGCAATTGCTAATTTTAGTTTTGTTGGTTTTTTGTACAAATAACCTGAAGGTATTTGGGCAAGATGGCAATTCCATATTGTTGAAAAAGTATAGTGACAGCCTTCGTTTTAACCGCATCGATTCTATTCGATCAAAATACAACGATTCTTTTAAAATCTTACTTAAAGATTTGCTTATAGATGAGCATCCTTTTGCAGTGCAATTGGATTCTATTACCAATACAGTTTCTGTTTTAAATTCCGGTGATGAGCACATGCGTGTTATTTCTTGGGTGTATATCAACGAGAAAGAAGAATACGAAAACAATTGTGTGGTTTTATTTCGCAAGAAAAAAGGTGGCAGTGAACAAGTGTTTTGGTTAAAAGACCGTATGGAACCTAAGTCTGATTCTTTATACGAAGATTACAATGAAGAGTTTTGGCCTGGGGCACTGTATTATCAAATGTACCATTTCACAAAAAAAGGAAAAGATTACTATTGTGTTTTAGGTTTAAACGGCAAGAACAGTTTTTGTAACAGAAAATTAATAGATGTGCTTTGGGTTGAT
>JBIKPR010000032.1:0-28584 GCA_044357345.1 Bacteroidia bacterium | reverse complement strand
TGTTGTTGGTGTCCTCGCCAACAACGCCATTGGTGCGAAGTTGTGGCACACGTTTACGTTGATTAAAACCCAATATGAAAAATGTTACGTTTCAAGAGTATCGTAAACAACTGCGAGTGTTCTCCTATTGTATGCGTTGTTGGCAGGGATTCCAACAACATGGATACCTTTTTAAAACTCCTGCGGAGTTTTTGTTTTTTTGTTCGTGGTGTTTAATGCTATAATAATTCAGCTTCTCCGAAGTGCAAATCCCAAACCGTGGCGGTACAAAGTAAAGTCTCTGGTTTAGGGGCTACAATTATGCCACTCCTCTGGAGTGAAGGATCCGTTAATCAACGAAACAATGAAGCATCATCAACCGCCCCGCTCAACCCAAATCACCCCGTGGTGTGTTTTCTGCTCTGAGAAAAATCTACCATGGGGCTCTTGCTTTGCAATACATCAAGACTGCAATGAAATGAAAGTCTTTACTGGATTGCAACCTTCCCTGTATTCACCTTCGCACCCAAAATATTCAACACACTGTACAAACCAAAACAGGTTCTGTTAATGTATATCGCATCCTGTGGTCCACGGGCGCCGTTGGCGTCTTTGAGCTCGGTCATCTTGCTAAATTTTTCGCCCAAATCGTATATATTTTTGAAATAGGTATCGTCAGAGAAATCGAAAACTTCGGTGTTGAATGGTTTGCCCAACAAAACCAGCATGTCTTTGAAAGCATGTTTCATGATGGGAACAATTTGCGTATTATCTTCTTTTAAAAGGTATTCCAATTTGTATAAAATCTTGGTAAACAATTCGTCGTTTTCTATAGACTCAGAATCCAATAACATGAAATAATCTTTGTGGAAATCGGCGTCTATTTCTTTCACACAACCAAAATCGATAACTCCCAATTGTAAGTCTTTTGTTACAATAAAATTACCTGGATGCGGATCGGCATGTACCTTCATCAATTCAAATATTTGAAACATGTAAAAGTCCCAAATCGCTTGACCGATTTTATTGCGTTCTTCTTGGGTAGGATTTTGCTTCACAAACTCCGACAAGGCAACCCCATCTATCCAATCCATACACAAAATGCGGGCACTGCTGTATTGACTATAATATTTAGGAAATATCACACCGGGTATGTGCGCGCAGGCTTTTGAAATTTCGTTCGAGCGGCGCAATTCCAATTTGTAATCGGTTTCCTCCAATAATTTTATTTCAACTTCTTTGAAATATTTATCAATGTCCTTGCCCTTCAAATTTAATATTCTAGTGGCCAAGGGTTTCACCAATTTCAAATCGCTGCTCACACTGTCCGCTATGCCAGGATATTGAACCTTAACTGCATATACTTTATCGTCAATAGTGGCTTTGTGCACCTGTCCGATACTCGCTGCATGCAAGGCATTCTTTCCAAAGGTTTGGAACATATCAAGCGGTGTTTTACCCAACTCTTGTTGGAAGGTTCTTAGCACCAAAGGATAACTCAAAGGGGGAGCGGAAAATTGAGCCATTTGAAACTTGTCTTGATACGCTTTAGGCATCAAGTTTTTATCCATACTCAACATCTGCGCAACCTTTAAGGCAGAGCCTTTTAGCTTGCTTAAGGTGTCGTAAATATCTTCCGCATTGTCTTCGTTTAATTCGTCGCGTTTTGTGTCTGAATTAACCGCTTTTTTAATGTAATATTTTAAATAGTTGCCTCCTATTTTTGCTCCTGCGCCAGCAAAACTAGCAGCGCGTTGTATTTTAGAGGTAGGGATTTTTATTTGTTCTTTCATTATGTGTATGCAAGCTTACACTTACATTTTAAAAGGCGATTTCATGCCGTTTTGGAATAAAAATTTACCCAAATCCAGCATACTGTCTAAGGCACTTTTTCCCATTAGTTCAATCATTAAATTGACTGATTTTTCAATGGCTGCATCTGTTTTTTCAAAACCTTGGCTTTTGTCTTCTATCCAGAATTTTAAGATAAACAATGTGTTCAGCCAAACAGCCTCGTGGTAACGGTCGCTTAAAAATTTGCGTTCTTCCAATTCTTTACCCGCCAGGCCTTCTTGTATCACCTCTTTGGCAAAATCCATGATTGGCATTTTGATGCCCTCTGGGGTTTTAAAATGCATTTTGTTGTTACCCAAACTGTAGACATAAAAACTGCGGCGTTTGTTTAACACCTCGATAAATGTATAGAAGAAACCCAAGACTTTTTCGCGGGCTGTGTAGGTCGAAAATTCAGCAGAATCTTTTAAACTTTTAATGGTCGTATGCACAGCCTCCTTCCATACACCAGACTCTATGTCTGAGAAGTGGTTGTAGTACTGATAAAATTCAGATTCTTCTATGCCCAATTGCTTTGCAAATGCATAGATAGATGCAGGTTCTTTCTGCTCTGTTAATACATAATCAATATACGCATCAACAATTTTGTCTGCAGTATTTTTAGCTGTCTTAGGATTTTTTGTAGCCATCTTACCCTACATAACAACGTAGGGATTAAAATGTTTCAAAAAACTGGGTGTATTTGAAATTGCAAACGCAGGAAAAGATTCTGCATTTACAATTGAATTTGTTTAGAACTTAAGCGTCAAAGAAATACGTTTTCTTGGTACATCAATTTCTTTGACTTTAAAACTCATGTGTTGGTTGAGTTTAACCACTTCATTTGGACTTTTAATAAAGGTTTTTGACATTTCAGAAATATGCAACAATCCATTTTCTTTGATGCCAATGTCTACAAAAGCCCCAAAGTTGGTGATATTGCTGACAACACCCTTAATAATCATACCAATTTCCAAGTCTTCCATTTTGCGGATCTTGTCGTCAAAAGTTTCGTTTTCCAATGATTCACGTGGATCGAGTCCAGGCTTCTCCAACTCTTTAAGCATATCGTTGAAGGTAAATTCACCCACCTGCTCTTTGATATTTTGCATGCTTTGCAATTTCATAATGGCCTGCGGATTGCCCAACAAGTCGTCGACGTCCATTCCCGCTAATTTTGCCATCTGCTTCACCATAGGGTATTGTTCAGGATGCACCGCCGAATTGTCTAATTTTTGTTCAGAATTAGGTACCCTTAAAAATCCCGCACATTGCTCAAATGCTTTATCACCCAATCGCGGTACTTTTTTCAAGTCTGCACGCGAACTGAACTCGCCATTCTCATTTCTAAATTGAACAATGTTTTTCGCCAAAACAGGACCTAAACCAGACACATATTTCAACAATTCTTCTCCGGCTGTATTGAGGTTAACCCCCACTTTGTTTACACAACTAACCACCGTTTCTTCCAGCGATTTTTTTAATTTATTTTGGTTGACATCGTGCTGGTATTGCCCAACTCCAATGCTCTTGGCATCTATCTTTACCAATTCCGCCAATGGGTCCATCAAACGTCTACCAATACTAACCGCACCTTTTACGGTAACGTCTTGGTCGGGAAATTCTTTACGCGCTATTTCAGAAACAGAATACACCGAAGCCCCGTCTTCATTGACCAAAAACACCGGTACTGATTTTAAATGACTGCGCACAAAATCGGCCGTTTCTCTTCCTGCCGTTCCATTTCCAACAGCCACCGCCTCGCATAAAAACTCAGACATCAATTGATGCAGGACTTGAACCGAGCGGTCTTTATCGGAGCTAGAATTAAAATACAAAACCGTTTGGTGCAAGAGATTTCCATTTTCGTTTAGACATACCGTTTTACAACCTGTGCGAATACCCGGATCTATAGCCAATACACGCTTGCTTCCAAGTGGCGACGACAACAAGAGTTGTTGCAAATTACCAGTGAAAACTCGAATGGCTTCCTCTTCAGCTTTTTCAAATAATTTTTGTTTTAATTCATTTTCCAAAGAAGGCAAAAGCAAACGCTTATAGGCATCCTTGGTGGCATCCAACATGATGTCTTCACAAGCAGTATCGCGGCGTATCCATTTGCGGTCTACCGTCTCTAAAGTCCTTTGCCCATCAGGTTCAACACTCAACTTTAATATGCCTTCATCTTCTGCACGCATAATGGCCATAAGTCTGTGAGACGCGGCATTGCTGGCTTTCTCGGTATAGGCAAAATAATCGCGGTACTTCTCCCCTGCGGCTTCCTTGCCTTTTGCAACTTTACATTCGATAATTGAATTTTGTTCGAATATTTGCCTTAATATGGTTCTTGTTTCTGCATCGTCAGCTATCCATTGAGCAACAATGTCTGTCGCACCATCTATGGCTTCATCTGTGTTTTTAACCGCATCATTCAAATAACGAACGGCTATGGAATCGACATCTCTTTCGCGCTGCGCCAATATAATTTTCGCCAAGGGCTCTAGGCCTTTTTCTTTGGCCATATCTGCCCTGGTTTTCTTTCTTTGTTTGTAAGGCAAATACAAATCTTCCAACACATCTTTGTCCAAACATGCATTAATTTTTTGATGCAATTCTGGAGTCAATTTGCCTTGCGATTTTATAGACTCCAAAACAAATTCTTTGCGTTTCGCTAATTCTTCAAATGCCTCATCCAAACGGATAATGTCCATAATGTGCACCTCATCCAAATTGCCCGTTTGGTCTTTTCTATAACGCGCCATAAAAGCCACACTAGCTCCCTCTGCATGCAATTTCATCACTGCCTGAATGGCTCTTTCTGTCAGGCCCGTCTCTCTCTTTATATACTGTACTTTATCCAACATATCTAATCGTCTTTTCGCTTAACTTTTTTTCTTTTTTTCTGAACCACCAAACCCACAAAGGTCAGTTCATCCATCAAATACCATTTGTTTTTCATTTTTAAATACAAAGCTGACAAATGGTATTTCCGTTTTCCATCATATTTAACAATCCAATGCACATAGGCATATTCATTGTAACCTATTCCACCTGTATCTATCCAAAATGAATCGAGCTTGGTTTTGGACCATTCTATTCCAGCCTTGTCTAACTTCTTTCCGAACTTCACATATTGAACCCGCAATCTGTTCCAAAAATTATTGTACATAGCAAATTGCGTCACATCACTTTGAGCGCCAGCTTTGGAGGTATCTATAAAACGTCTGTAAGTTTTATACGACGGAAACATCACTTTAAAATTGGTAAAGCGTCTGGTTTTAAAAACACCAAAGGCGGTGTCTTTAATCCAAATTAAATCTTTTAAACGCGCATCTTCTCTTTGTCCATTGGAATCCAATTCCTCTTGGGCTTGGAGGTTTATAAAAAAGAATGAGACAAAAAATAAAATCAGGTACTTTTGCATGGAAAGAACTTCGAAACTACAACTTTATTTTGGAAAATAAAACAGCAAATAGACTCATTCATTCATTGAGTCCCTACCTCAAACAACACGCCTACAATCCAGTCGATTGGCACGAATGGGGCGAAGAAGCATTTGCCTTGGCTGAGCGAGAAAACAAACTCATGCTCATCAGCATCGGCTACAGCGCTTGCCATTGGTGTCATGTGATGGCGCACGAAAGTTTTGAAGACCAAGAAACCGCAGACTTAATGAACAAATATTTTATTTGCATTAAAATTGACCGTGAAGAATTGCCTGATGTTGACCAAATATATATGGATGCTTGTCAATTGGTAAACGGCAGTGGCGGCTGGCCTTTGAATGCGTTTACGCTGCCAGACAAAAGACCCATTCACGCCATGACCTATGCACCAAAAACACAATGGCAAGAGATATTAAACAGCATTCACAATTTATGGCTGAGCAAAGAAAGTGCGGCATACGAGTATGCTGAAAAACTAAGCCATGGCATTAAAAACTTATCCTTGCCACCAATTATAAAAGCGGCAAAAGATGAAACCGAAAAATTAAGTCCATTGGTTTTAGAAAGTTTCAAAGCCCAATTTGATGGTGTATACGGCGGAAGCAAAAGGGCACCCAAATTCCCTTTGCCATCCAACTGGCAATTCTTATTAAAATACAGCGAAGTATACAATGAAAACGAAGCCAAAGAGATGGCTTTATTTACTTTAAAACAAATGGCTTTGGGTGGCATATACGATGCAGTAGCTGGAGGATTTTCGAGGTATTCGGTCGATCAAAAATGGTTTGCACCCCACTTTGAAAAAATGCTGTACGACAATGCCCAATTAATTTCAGTATACGCCTATGCATTTGCCTTAAGTGAAAATCCTTTTTATAAAAAAATCGCCTTAGATTGTTTGCACTTTTGCAAAAAGGAATGGAAAACCCAAGAGGGCATTTACCAATCGGCCTTGGATGCCGATTCAGAGGGCGTTGAAGGCTTGTATTACACCTATACTTTTGAAGAATTAAAAGAAATTTTAGGTGGTAATCACACAGTGTTTTGCACATATTTTCAATGCAGCGAAACAGGAAATTGGGAACATGGAAGAAACATATTGTATCCAATAAAAAGTTTGGAAGAAGCGGCAATAGATTTCGACATTGAGGAAAGCGTTTTTAAAGAAACAATTGAAAACAATTTGGCCCAATTGTACTATTACCGAAGTGCACGCATTGCGCCTGGGCTCGACGACAAATGCATCAGTGCTTGGAACAATTTACAGCTCAAAGCCCTTGCCGATGCTGCCCTATACTTCAACAGCTCTGAACTGCTTGAAGAAGCCATTGAAATGGAATCAAGTATAAATAAGGCATTTTATATCGATGGTAAACTAAAAAGAATTTCTAAAAATGGAGCGGCAAAAATCGATGGGTTCTTAGAAGATTATGCCACAAATATCGAAGGCTTACTTTCACTTTATCAAGTAAGTTTAGATGAAACCTATTTGTTAAAAGCAAAGACACTTACCGAACAATGTATCCATTTATTTTACCGAGAAGAAAAACGCTATTTTTCATTTACGGAAACCAATAATTTAATTGCTGAAAAATTCGACATCAACGACGATGTCATCAGCAGCGGAAACAGCATTATGGCGCATAATTTATTTACACTTTCCTGGTATTTCGAAAGAGAAGATTGGCGCTTAATGGCACTAGACATGTTGAGAGGTGTATCAGAACTTTTGCAGAAATCTGGATCTTGGCACAGCCATTGGGCTGCTCTGAGTTTGCGCGCTGAAAACCCATGCATACAGCACATCCTTTCAAGCGAAACCTCTTCGCTTAAAGACCCAAATTATAATGAGATAAAAACAAATCTGAATACCCTGTTTGGCTATGTTGGTTCGAGCACGAAGATTCCACTTTTTAAAGGCAAAGAATACCTAGGGAAAAACTTTGTTTACCGCTGCGAAGACAAAACTTGCGGCTTGCCGAGTAATTTCTAAGAAAGCATTTGATAATTAAACATTAGCCACATAAATTTGCTACATGAGCCAAGTATTTATTGATAACATTCAAAAACATATTCAATTAAATGAAGATGAGATTAAAGTGGTTTTATCGGTAATGAAGCCAAAAAAATTAAAGAAGAAGCAATTCTTCATGACCGAAGGCGATGTTTGTCAAAATACCGCCTTTGTGTTATCTGGGTGTTTGAGAAGTTATTTTATAGACTCCAACGGATTCGAGCATAATTTACAGTTTGCCATTGAAGATTGGTGGATGGCAGATATGATGAGTTTTACCACGCAAAAACCAGGAAGATTAAATATAGAAGCCTTGGAAGATTCTGAAATGCTATTGCTTTCAAGACACGATCAACTAAGTTTGTTTGAACGCTGTCCAAAATTTGAAAAGTATTTCAGAATTATTACTGAGAATGGAATTATCAGCACCCAAAATAGATTGCTAGACAATTTGAGTTTGCCAGCAATGGAACGCTACTTAAATTTCAGCAAAAAATACCCAATGTTGTTGCAGCGCTTGCCACAAATCCAAGTAGCGGCTTACCTTGGTATGACGCCAGAATTCTTGAGTAAAATTAGACATCAACTGTCTAAACAAGGATAATTTTATTGATTTTCAGCACGGTGGGAACTCATGTTCAAACCAATGTTTTTTATGGCTTCTTCAATGGCATTGAGATCTCGCAAAATATTGGCTTTATTTTCTCCACCAAAAACCTTGTAGTGCTTTAGCAATTCATCTGAACACAGATCATTGTAAAGGCTTTTAAAGTTTGCATTGTGGTCTCTGATTTCGCCGAATTCGTGAATCAGTTTTTCCGTCTGGTCGAATATGTTTGGCATAAGCTGAATATTTTCTACAAGTATAAAGTAAAATCCAAAACAACAATTCTTTTATTCTGCATTTTCGTCAAAATACTGATAAAGTTCAGTTTTGGTGTCGATAATTTTAAAGACACAAAAACTTAATCTAGTTTAAGAATATTTATTAATCTGAATTAATAATTGCTGAACAAAACAAACGTAATTTTGTACTCAATAATACAAATGTATGTCAAATTTTAAAATCGACCCATCGCACTCAGAGGTATCTTTCAAAGTAAAGCATTTAATGATCTCAACTGTAACTGGACAATTCGGCGCATTCGATGCTGAAATGGCTGCAGAACAAGCAGATTTTTCTGATGCTAAAATCAATTTCAATGCTGAAATCAACAGCATCAGCACCAACAATAGCCAAAGAGATGAGCATTTAAAAAGTGCTGACTTCTTTGATGCTGCTGCTCACCCTAAATTAGAATTCACGTCTACTGCTTTCAGAAAAACTGACGACAATAACTACCAATTAGAAGGCAATTTGTCTTTACATGGTATCGTTAAACCAATTGTTTTTGAAGTAGAATATGCCGGTCAAATGACCGATCCTTATGGAAACGAAAAACACGGTTTCGAAATCAACGGGAAAATCAACCGTAAAGATTACGATTTAAACTGGTCAGCTGTTACTGAAGCTGGTGGTATCGTGGTATCTGATGAAGTGAAGATTGCTGTAAACGCTCAGTTTGTAAAAATATAGTCGCAAGACTTCTCATAATTAGAAAAGGATCCTTAGGGGTCCTTTTTTTTATGCTATAAACTAAGAAATGCTCTGAATAAAACACCGAGCTTTAGGGATCCCAGCGGCAGACACCTTGCAGAGCTGCAGGAACACTGCGGGTTAAATAGTAGCGGCTATCCCGAAAGCATTCGGGACGCCCTACAGGGAACGCCATTTCGTCAGTCAAATCAAATTGGACTAATCTTTGGTCTAATCCCGTAAATTTAGTCCCTAATTTATAATATATTTGCAGTTTTATGCTCAATTCCCTCATTAAAAGTATAGCCAAGGTATTTGGCGGCAACAAAAGCGAAAGAGATGTGCAACAACTATTGCCCGTTGTTGACAAAGTGAACGAATGGTTCGAAGAATATAATGCTTTAAGTCACGATCAACTTAGAGCCAAGACCATTGAATTCAAACAACGCATTTCAGATGGTCTTGCCGACATAGATGCGCAAATCGATGCCATTAAGTCAGAAATCGAAAAACTGACAGCCGATGATGTCATAGAAAAAGATGAATTGTATTCGAACATTGAAATTTTTGAAAAAGACAGAGATGTTCAATTGGAAAAAATATTGTTTGATATTTTACCTGAAGCCTTTGCTGTAGTTAAACAAACAGCGAAAAGATTCAGTGAAAACGAATCAATTGAAGTTGCTGCTTCACCTTTCGATCTTGAATTGTCAAAATCAAAACCGAATGTGCGCATTTCTGGCGACAAAGCATATTATGCCAACGAGTGGACTGCTGCTGGTGGTGTGGTTAAATGGAATATGGTGCACTACAATGTGCAATTAATTGGTGGTATGGTTTTGCACCAAGGTAAAATTTCAGAAATGGGAACGGGTGAAGGTAAAACATTGGTATCTACCCTACCAGCCTACCTAAACGCATTGGCTGGCAAAGGTGTTCACATTGTAACTGTCAACGATTATTTAGCACGACGCGACTGCGAATGGAACGGCCCTGTATTCGAATTCCACGGTTTAAGTGTCGATTGTATCGATTACCACAGACCGAACAGCGATGAGAGACGCAAAGCCTATTTGGCGGATATCACTTACGGGACCAACAACGAATTTGGTTTCGATTATTTAAGAGACAACATGACCCACAGTCCTGAAGAATTGGTGCAACGCAAACACCACTTCGCAATGGTCGATGAGGTCGATTCAGTTTTGATTGACGATGCAAGAACACCATTGATTATTTCTGGTCCTGTGCCTAGAGGTGACATTCAAGAATATACCGGTTTAAAACCGAGAATTGAAAAATTGGTTGAAGCCCAAAAGAAAGCGGTTAACGGTTTCTTAAACGAAGCGAAAAAACTAATTGAAGCAGGTGATACAGGAGAAAAAGAGGGTCAAGGTGGATTGGCATTGTTGCGTGCTTACAGAGGTTTGCCAAAAAACAAAGCCATTATCAAACTTATGGGAGAGCCCGGCATGAAGGCCTTGTTAACCAAGGTTGAAAATTACTATATGCAAGACCAACAAAAGGAAATGCATAAAGCAGATGCGGGTTTGTATTTTGTGATTGACGAGAAAACCAATCAGGTTGAATTAACAGAAAAAGGTCTTGAAGCCATTACCCAATCGGGCGAAGAAAAAGACTTCTTTATTATTCCAGATGTGGGAACAGAAATTTCTGATATTGATAAATTAGCCATTCCTGCAGAAGAGAAAGCAAAACAAAAAGATGAATTGATGCGCAATTTCTCTGTTAAATCAGAGCGTATTCACTCCATCAACCAATTGCTAAAAGCGTATACTTTATTTGAAAAAGACATTGAATACATTATTGCTGATGCGAAAGTTAAAATTGTAGATGAACAAACTGGTCGTGTACTAGAAGGTCGCCGATACAGCGATGGCTTGCACCAAGCGATAGAAGCAAAAGAAAATGTAAAAGTTGAGGCAGCTACGCAAACGTTTGCAACAGTTACGCTTCAAAACTATTTCAGAATGTACCACAAATTAGCGGGCATGACCGGTACTGCGGAAACAGAAGCTGGTGAATTCTGGGAAATATACAAATTGGATGTGGTTGTTATCCCTACCAACAAATCAATTGCACGTATTGATACAGACGATCAAATTTACAAAACCAAACGCGAAAAATACAATGCGGTAATTGATGAAGTGGTTAAAATGACTTCTGAAGGCCGTCCAGTTCTGGTAGGTACCACCTCGGTTGAGATTTCAGAATTGTTGTCGAGGATGTTAAAATTGCGCAACATCAAACACAATGTTTTGAACGCAAAACAAAACCAACGTGAAGCAGAAATTGTTGCGGAAGCAGGTAATCCAGCTGCTGTAACCATTGCTACGAATATGGCTGGTAGAGGAACCGACATAAAGATTGGTGAAGAAGTTAAAAAAGCAGGTGGTTTGGCCATCGTTGGTACCGAACGTCACGATTCACGCCGTGTTGACAGACAGTTAAGAGGTCGTGCAGGTAGACAAGGTGACCCAGGTTCATCTTTATTCTTTGTTTCATTGGAAGACGATTTGATGCGTAAATTTGGTAGCGATAGAGCTTCTAAATTAATGGATAAATTTGGTTACAAAGAAGGCGAAGTCATTCAACATTCTATGATGAGCAAAACAATAGAACGCAGTCAGAAAAAAGTTGAGCAAAACAACTTCGGTATGCGTAAACGTTTGCTTGAATACGATGATGTGATGAACAAACAAAGAACTGTTGTTTACAAACGTCGTAAGAATGCATTGTTGGGAGACCGCTTGGCACTAGACATTCAAAACATGTTATCCGACTGGTGTGATGATAAAATCCATGTTGCAAAACAAGCCGACGATTATGAAGCATTGTCTTTAGAAATGGCCTTATCATTTGCCCTTGAATTGCCTTTTGACGAAAATGAATTCAAGTCTGGTAAATCTGAAGAATTAGGCGACACCTTATACCACTACCTAATTGAGTCTTACCAAAACAGACAAAAGCAAGTAAGAGAAATAGCCTTGCCAGTTTTGAAGAAAATTCAAACCACAGAAGGAGATAAAGTTGAGTTTGTGATGATTCCATTCTCTGATGGAATTAAAAACTTTGGTATACCTATCAACTTAAAGAAATGCATACAAACAGAAGGCGAAGCCTTAACCGTTGAATACGAAAAGAATGTTTGTTTGGAAACTTTGGATGATGAGTGGAAAGACCATTTAAGAGAATTGGACGACTTAAAACAATCGGCTAACAATGCAACATTCGAACAAAAAGATCCGTTGTTGATATATAAAATCGAATCCGTTAAATTGTTCCAAAGCATGATTGGTCGCATGAACGATAAAATCTTGTCAATGTTGTTTAAGGCACAAATTGCGGCAGAAGACAACAGAGGTGTTCAAAAAGCAAAAGAACCGGCTAAAACCGATTTGAGCAAAATGAAATTAAGCAGCTCAGACAACAGCATTCCTAACCCACTAGAAAGTATGATGGGTAATGCAGATGCAGAAGACAGAGGAGGAATGAGCAGAGCAGAAAGACGTAAAATTGAAAGAGATTCACAAAAGAAACGCTAATATGAAAATCAAAATATTTTTGGGCTTTTTAAGTCTATTATTTTTTAGTCAAACGCAAGCACAAGTAAGTGTAAGCAAACCCGAGGGCTTAGATGGCTTATTGGCTTCTAGGGTTGCTCAGCGAAAAAACCCTGATGCCAAAACAAAAGGCTACCATATTCTAATTTTCAATGGCGACAACCGTTCGCGTGCCGAAGGCATGAAAGCTCGATTTGATGCTGAATACCGCTATTACAGTGAAGTGGTTTGGGATGAACCAAACTTCAAAGTGTATGTGGGTTTGTTCGTCTCAAAGTTCGAATGCATGAAATTATACGACAGCATCAAAGGCCGTTTTCAAACCGCCATTGTAGTAAATGCTAAAATCCCTTACCAACCATTATTTTAATCTATACATGCTAAAAAAAATCTGGTCATACATTAGTTTCAAAAAACAACCTGAATTTGGGCAAAAAGACAAATCATATCTTCGAATGATGCATGGCATTAATCGAATTTCGATATTGATGTTTATTGTCGGCATCATTGTTGTCATATTTAAAATATTTAAATAAATAATTTATACATCATGGGAATCTATTTGATTATAGGAATTGTTGTAATGCTAATAAGCATGTGGGTGAGCAGCAAATTGAAAAAGAAGTTTGAGTTTTACTCACAAGTAAATTTACAGAACAATATGTCAGGTGCCGAAATCGCTGCAAAAATGCTGGCTGACCACGGTATACAAGACGTAAAAATAACACATGTGGCAGGTGCATTAACCGACCATTACAACCCATTAAACAAAACGGTGAACTTAAGCGAATCTGTATACCACCAGCGCAATGCTGCAGCTGCGGCTGTAGCTGCTCACGAATGTGGTCATGCGGTTCAACACGCTGAAGCTTATGCCATGTTGGGTTTAAGAAGCAAACTTGTTCCATTGGTGAATGTAAGTGCTAGCATTATGAATTTCGCCAACATGATTATGTTGTTTGCAGGTGGTTATTTATTCTATTCTAAAAACCCTGTTGGTACTACTGTCTTATTGGTGCTAATTGCAGCCAATTTATTCTTAACTTTATTTGCTATGGTCACTTTACCAGTTGAATTCGATGCCAGCAAGCGTGCCTTGGTTTGGATGAAAAGCAATGGTATTGTAACTACCCGCGAATACGATGGTGCAAAAGACTCATTGAAATGGGCAGCTATGACCTATGTAGTTGCAGCTGCTGGCGCACTTGCCAATTTGATGTACTTCATCATGATGTTCTTGAACAGAAGGGACTAAAATGGGTCTGCGTTTTCTTCTAATTTCTCTCTTGGTTTTGGCCTCTAAAATTAGTGCCCAAACCCTTGTGCACAAAGTTTACCTTAACACAATTGTACAAGATGAGAAGGGTAAAAAAATGCAAGCCATTGTTGCGGTTTATAAATACACGGGACCTGTTTTTGAAGACCCAAGTGGCATTGGTGTAGCAACAAAAAAAGAAGCCTCTAAGTTTACCCCTAAGCTTCCTAATTTGCAAGGTATAAGTGACACCTCTTATGCCTACATTTATTTTGGTGCTTTGCAAAGCCGCAACGATTTAAAAGGATATACCTTGATGGTCATCGGCAATAACCAACGCAGCTACAACAAACCTGCATTGCTATGGATTGACAAAAACCACAACTTGGATTTAAGTGATGATGGAGCGCCTGATACATTTGCTTCCAATGCAAATGAAAAAGACATTACTTTGATCAATCCAAACAACAAAAATGCCAAGTACACCGTAAACTTAAGTCGATTTTCATTTTCTTACAACAGCAAATACATTGGAATGCTTGATGATTTCTACAATGAAAACAGCGGGAAGAAAAAATTTTCTGGTGCTTTATACAGTTTCAAAGAAATGCGTTTGAACACCATTGCAGGTGATTACAAATTTGAGAACGATAGCTTTAGAATTGGCCTAAAAGATGTAAACTGCAATGGATTATACAACGACGAGGGAATAGATCAAATTATAATTGGCGATTACCAAACATTTGTCTTGCCAGACAATCCAATAAATGCCAATTTGAATTCAAATAAAACTTGGTTTGAAAGAAATGGCAAACGGTTTTACATCAATTTTATTGAACCTTTAGGTGCTTATGTTAGCATACAGGAAGACAAGAATGCCAAAACAAACAGTTCATTGGTGCTTGGCAAAAAACTTAAAAAGTTCAAATTTTTAAGCACAGATAAAACAGCGAAAAAAATATCCCTAAGGAAGTACAAGAAAAAACCATTGTACATTTATGTTTGGCGTTTCGACCAAGCCAGTTTTACAGAAGACACTTCTGCTTTAAGAATTATTGCCAGAGATTATGCAGAGCAAATTCAATTGCTCACTTTAAACTATGGCGAAACGCCGGCAGAACTTAAGACCTTTAAACAAAAGAATTTGATCAATTGGCTTATCGGTCAATCGACCAAAAAAATTAATGAGTCCTTATTTTTAGACCAATTTCCGTTTGGGGTATTAACAGGCAAACGACTAAAAATCAAACAAGTAAAAATAAGTCCGGCAGATTTACTAAATTTGCTAAAAAATAAACATATTTAAAATGGAAGAAACCGAAGTAATCCCAGCAAAAAAAAGCAAAGGTAAAGGTGTAGTAATCGCACTTTTATTGCTATTGGCAATTGGCTCAGGTATTGGAAATTTCATGTTGTGGAGCAAAGAAAAAACTGCCACAGCTATTGCCAATTCTAAGATTGATTCTTTAAATACTTACCACAATCTGAAAGACAGCTTGTATGCTGCCTTATCAGAAGAAGAGCAAAAAGTAGAAGGTTTGAGAGCTGAAATTGCCCTTTACCAAAATGACAACGACAGTTTGAAACAATTGTTGGATGCTTCAATGGCTAAAATCTCTTCTCTTAGAGCTATGGTTGCTAATGGTGGCAGCACCGGAAAATTAAGGGCTTTAAAAGACAGTCTATCCCGTTTAAGTGCAGCTAATATGGCCTTCAAAACACAAGTAGATTCTTTGTTGAATCAAAATGAAGATTACTTGGCGCGTTTGCAAGAAAGAGAAAATCAAATTGCCGCACTTGAAAGTCAAAAACGCATATTAAACGACAAAGTAAACATTGCAGCACAGCCTAGCGTTGGACCAGTAATTGTTACCCCTATGTATGCAAAAAAGGGTGTATTTATACCAATCTACAAATCTAAGAAAGTTGAGCGCTTACAAATAACCTTTGATGTTTTGGGCAACAAGTTAACCCACAAAGCCGTTAAAAAAGATTATATGGTTCGTGTCATGGATCCAGACGGTATTGTGTTAAGTAATAACAACACCCAATTGAGCAATTCTGACGACTTGTATACCATTAAAGAATCAGTAACTTTTAATGGCGTTCAACAAAAGATAAAAGAGAACTTCACACAAACCCCTTTATACAAAAAAGGCAAATACAAAGTGGAGTTGAAAGAAGGCGACGAAGTAAAACAAACCTTCAGCTTCGAATTGTTTTAGTCAACCTACAAGATGATTTGGTATTTTGTTTCCAATTCAGCCCTGTAGTCCTCTAGTTTTTTCATAAACTTTATCCCTTCTTCTGCATCTGCATTTTGAATTCTATGCTTAGTCATGGCTTGGTATTTTTCAATGTCTTGCATATACTCTTGTGTACTTGAATTGAAATAACTTACTTTGAATTGGTCAAATACATGGTCTATAGCCAAAGCATTGGGATGGGCTCCATCTGATTCATAAAAACGGTAGTCGCGCAAATCGTCATTTATCAATTCGAATGCAGGAAAGTACATCAAACTCGGAAACTGTATTTGCAAAGTATGTACGGACAAAAGTAAAGTTGATTTGCTCAAATTATTCTCCACTACCCCATCGCGCAAATGCTTAACGGGTGAAACACTAAAAACAAATTGTACTTGTGGATATCGGGCTTGAATACTTGCAATTAATTCATACCAAGTATTTACAATTTCATCTGTTCGCAGCAAACGTTTGGTAAATTGACTTTGTGGTATTTTATGGCAGTTAGCGAACACCTCAGCACTTTCATTCCATTCGTAAACATAAGCAGATCCGAAGGTAATGAAAATCGTTCTGCAGCGCTCTAAATGGCTTTTTAGGGCGTGCAAGGCATGGTTCATCTTGCGCAGAGCATCACTGCTATTTATTTCAGAAAAACGGCCATGGTGAAATTTTCCATGCCATAAACCATTGTGAAAAATCAAATCATTTTCTGTGTAATCGCCTTTCCATAATATCCTATGGAATGCTTCTGCCAAACTAATGGGATTAAACACAACCCCATTTGCTTGCGATTCCACATCAAACCCCAAAGCACTTAAACGCCCTGACATGTGTTCGGAGAAACAAGAACCCATAAACACCAAAGCATCGCAGTATTCGATACCCGGCAACAAGGGTTTAATTTCCATATTAAGTGCGTAGCGTATCATTATAAAATTAATTAAAGCTTATTAACATGGTTTGATAGAGATTGAAGTTTTTTTATTCTTGAGCCCAATTGCCTCTGTCACTTGGAGAAAACTGCCATGGTGCACTGTTGTTTTCCAAGTTGCTTAACATGCCATTCAATTCTGATGGTGAAGCACTTTGCTCCATTACCAAGTATTGTCGCATTTGCATAATAATGTCTACAGGACTGATGTTCACAGGACATGCTTCAGCACAAGCGTTGCAAGTGGTGCAAGCCCAAAGTTCTTCAGCACTGGTTCTGTCGTGTAAGGTCTTACCATCTGTATAGTCAACACCATTGACATCTTTTAATTTTCCAATTTCTTCCAAACGGTCACGGGTATCCATCATCACTTTGCGCGGCGACAATAATTTACCAGTTATATTCGCTGGGCAAACACTGGTGCAACGGCCGCATTCGGTGCAACTGTATGCATCCATTAAGTTTTTCCAGCTTAAATCGTTTACATCCTTGGCTCCAAAACCTTCCGGTGCCGTATAACCCTCTGGAGGAACCGCATTCGGATCCAACATCAATTTCACTTCAGTGGTAACACTTTCCATATTGTTAATTTGACCCTTAGGATTCAAATTACTGAAATACACATTTGGGAAAGCCATGAATATGTGTAAATGCTTGCTGTAAGGCACATAATTGGCAAAGAAAAGTATACCTACCCAATGGAACCACCAGCACACTTCAACCAAAATATGCGCATTGTGCTGATCCATTCCAGAAAATAAAGGCGCCATAACTGAACTAATTGGCATGCTGTATTTGTTTTGAAAAGCAGCATCTGCCGCATTCATGATTAATAAGGCCATCATCAAAACAACTTCGATAATTAAAATATAATTGGCATCTAATACAGGCCAACCTTTCATTTCTGTTCCACTAAAGCGTTTTACTTTGCCAATATTTCTTCGAATTAAAAATGCCACACAAGCGGCGATAACCAAAAAGCTCAGTATTTCAAAAAATCCGATGGCTACGCCGTAAAAATCTCCGAGCATGGGTTCGAAAATTCGGTGCTTGCCTGTAATTCCATCAATCAATATCTCCAAAACTTCGATATTAATGAGAACAAAACCTACGTAAATAAGAATATGGAAGAAGGCCGCAAGGGGTCTTTTGGTCATCTTACTCTGACCTAAAGCAACCAAAGCCATCGTTTTCCAGCGCAAACTTGGGTTGTCTGAGCGGTTTTCGTCCTTGCCCAGATTGATGTATCTCTTAATGCGGGCAACGCTTTTAGCGCATAGTAAGGTGGCTATGGCGGTGATGATGATGAATACTATTTGACTGATCATAAATGAATGAAGTTTCAATATTAAAACAAAAAAAGAAAAAATAGTTTGTTAATCTTTAAAAAAAGAATAATTTTGCACTCCCAATTACTGAGGTACCTTAGCTCAGTTGGTAGAGCAAAGGACTGAAAATCCTTGTGTCCCTGGTTCGATTCCTGGAGGTACCACCCTGTAGCAGAGAAAACCCTGAAAACAATATTCAGGGTTTTTTTATGCAATTCGGTCAGGGTTTTCACGCTACAGGGTGAGACCCGTAGCGTGATGTAACGAAGTGGAATCTCTGCTGCGGGGACACCTTTTCTAATAATTATTTTGTATATTTATTCTATGCAATTACCATTTTGTGTGTATATTTTATTCAGTGAGTTAGATCACCAACTTTATATCGGATATAGTTCTGATATTGTAAAAAGAATTGAACAACATGACTCGGGTCAGAATATAAGTACAAAGCACAGAAGACCCTGGAAGTTGATCTTTATTGAATATTATCTGTTTAAGGAGGATGCAAAAAAGAGAGAAATATATTTTAAAACTACAATAGGGAAACGAGCACTTAAACTCATGTTGTCGGATACGCTATCTAAACTTGGTTACAAATTAAAAGTTGGTTGACAAGTTCGACACTTCTATATTGTCCCCACTAAAAAGAGAGTAAATGTGAAAGCGAGGGCGGCAACATCACTCTCTTTTTTTATTCACACCCATTCTCACATTTTTACCCCGTGGTGTGCGACGAAGGAGCTCTACCACCGGGGCACATTCACTCTAAAAAAAGACTCTCGCCCAACAAATACCTATCTGAGAACTCAAATCTTGCTTCACTTTAAATTCAAGCAATCAAAATTTGCTCTAAGCGAAAGCGAACATTATCCTCTCTTTTTTTATTCACACCCATTCTCACATTTTTACCCCGTGGTGTGCGACGAAGGAGCTCTACCACCGGGGCACATTCACTCTAAAAAAAGACTCTCGCCCAACAAATGCTTATCTGAGAACTCAAATCTTGCTTCACTTTAAATTCAAGCAATCAAAATTTGCTCTAAGCGAAAGCGGCAACATCACTCTCTTTTCTTATTTAGCCCTCTGTTCGCGTGCCGCCTTAGCTTTTCTCAATCACCGCAGCCTTGGCGAAGGTGATAGCGGAGGCACTAGATTTATCGAAAGAGGATTCACTTTTATCCTTCGTAGATTCATCGAAGAAGGACTCTCTCTATGAAAAGACTCTCGCTTCAATTACGATAGTCTGAGAATAGCAAATGTTGTCTTACAAGAAGGAATCAAGTCCAATATCTGTGAGGCAAAGAAAAAAAATTAGATATTCTTACACCTAATTTAATATTACCTGAGATAGTATATTATCTGTTCGGGGATTTATAAAACATTTATAAATCGAGTTGTGATTGAAACTTTCTGTAAATCTTTTCCCTTAGGCATTCCTTTCTATTCTAGGCTAAAATAAATGTCAAAGTTTCGCATTTTGTCTTTGCCAAATATTTTTTTGCCAAGTCCAAAGCTTCATATATCTATCTGTCAAAAAAAACCACTTTAGAAAGTGAGTTTGGGAGATTTGAAAATTAATTAAATAGTTTTCTCAATTCTATTATCGTTTTGTTTTGATTATCTAAGCTTACAAAACCTCTTCGCGGACGGTCTAAATCAAAGGTGAACAATGTTACCAATGAAATTAATACGCAAAATCCAATTTGCACCAACCAATCAATTTTGCCTTTTCTACCTTCGGTGTAGCCGCTGTAAAATGCACTAATCAATGATAGTAAACACAGCATTATTACAATGCTTTCGGGAACTTTTGCTCTTTCTCCCTCAAGTCGATAAATTGGTGAATTTATCATCATATTTAAGGCCGGAATCATTTGTTGGGTAGCAGCAAGATTGATGGGATTTTTGGATAAGTCACTTGCTCGTTTCCATAATCTTGATGAAATTGTTTGGGCTAAACGATCACTATCTAGCATTTTTTTTCTATTATAACCAACTTCATAAAATTGAATTCTAGCTTCTAAATACTCTTTGAAATCTTTTCTGAACAATGTTCTTTCAGCATCTGGATACATATCGCTTCGTAAAATGGCTGTACAAATGTTCGTTGCTTCTTCAACTACTGTGGCTTTTCGGGTAACATAGCCAGCGCCACTCATTCCAAAAGTAAATGCCAATAAGAAAAACAACAACCCAGTAATTCCAGTAGTTTCTGTTAGGTTTTTTTCTGACTTTTTATTTTCTCGAATTTTTTTTCCAATTATTTTTCCAAAAATCGTTACTATAAGCATCAAAATAAAAAGAACTAGGGAAATTTTCCAGGCATCAATATCCCAAAGCAAATCTGATTTCATATTTTATATTCAAAAAAAATACAATTATTTATTCTCATTCATCATGCCAATAACATGGTCAACCATGTCGCCTGAGCCAATGAATACAGGTACTCTTTGGTGGAAGGTTTCTGGTTGTATTTCCATAATTCTTTGGGTACCGCTGTGTGCCTTTCCACCTGCTTGCTCCACCAAGAATGCCATAGGATTGCATTCATACAACAACCTCAATTTGCCGTTTGGTGCCTTAGTGGTTGGTGGGTACATGTAAATCCCGCCCTTTAATAAATTGCGGTGAAAGTCTGCAATCAATGAACCAATGTAACGCGCTGAGTAAGGACGTTTTTCTTCTTTGTTTTCGCCCTTGCAATGGTCTATGTATTTGATAACACCTTCTGGGAATTCCTTCAAATTACCTTCATTTACTGAGAAGATACTTCCCATGCTTGGGGTTTTAATGTCTGCATGCGACAAACAAAACTCTTGAATTGAATCGTCCAAGGTAAATCCATTCACACCACTGCCAGTTGTATACACAAACATGGTTGCTGTTCCGTAAATGATATAACCAGCTGCTACTTGGTTAACACCTTTTTGCAAGATATCCTCATGGTCGACCGGCTTATCTGGTGACAAACGTTTGTAAATTGAAAAAATTGAACCAATAGATGCATTCACATCGATGTTAGATGAACCATCAAGTGGATCAATCGCCAAGATGTATTTTCCATCTTCAGCACCAGGACACCAGTGTATATGCTCATCTTCTTCTGACACAACGCAAACGCAAGCACCGCTTAAATCCATTAAACGCATAAAAACGTCGTTGCTTATAACATCCAATTTCTTTTGCTCTTCACCTTGTACGTTGGTTTCGCCAAAATTGCCCAATATATCAATTAAGCCAGCTTTGCGCACATCGCGGTTAATCATCTTTGCGGCCAATTGCAAATCACCGAAAATTTTTGATAAAGTGCCCTTCACAAAAGGGAATTTATTTTGTTGATCGGAGATAAATTGGTTTAAGGTGATAAGTGTATTTTGATTCATGGTCCTACTAAATTATTTTTGCAAAAATAATCAAAAGAATGAAAGTCTTTAAATTTGGAGGCGCATCTGTTAAAGATGCAGAGGCTGTGAGGAACGTAGGTCGCATCATTGCTAGGTTTTCCGGTGAAAAACTATTGGTAGTTATTTCGGCAATGGGCAAATCTACCAACAAATTAGAGGCCTTAGTAGACGCTTTTTGGAAGAATGATGATGCCAATAAGCGCAGTATAATCGCCGATTTGAAAGATTTCCACTACCAAATTGCCAACGATTTGATCAGTGATCAAAAACACCACATCTATTCTGACTTGGAAGATTTGTTCATGGAATTAGAGTGTTTGGTTGAAAAACGCTACCCCAATGCAGCGTATGATGAGATATACGACGGCATCATCTGTTATGGGGAATTGCTATCAACCAAAATTGTGAGCGATTTCCTTCTAAGCGTTGACACAAAAAACAAATGGGTGGATGCGCGCAATTTTATACAAACCGACAACAACTTCAGAGAAGCTCGTGTTAAATGGACTGAAACAGAGGAGACCATCAAACGTATTTTAAAGCCATACATAGACCGCAATATTGTTATTACACAAGGTTTTATTGGACGCGACGACAACAACAACACCACAACCCTTGGCCGTGAGGGCTCCGATTATACGGCCGCTATTTTTGCTTACTGCTTAGATGCAAATGATGTTACCATTTGGAAAGACGTTGCTGGAGTTATGAATGCTGACCCGAAAAAGTTCGACAAGGCAGTAAAACTCGATGCGATCAATTACAACCAAGCCATTGAGCTGGCATACTATGGCGCTTCGGTTATTCACCCCAAGACCATACAACCGCTCAAAAGCAAAAACATTCAATTGTTTGTTAACTCGTTTATCAATATCGACGACAAGGGTACTGTGGTAAACAACGACGCCCCTACCCTATCTAACGAATGTTACATAGTGAAGGACCAGCAAACTTTGCTTTCTATTTCTACGAAAAACTATTCATTTATAGCCGAAGATAATTTAAGCCGCATTTTCGAACATTTTGCAAATCATAAAGTGCGTATCAATGTGATGCAAAATTCAGCCATCAGTTTTTCCGCTTGTTGCGACACCAAAGAAGCTAAGATAGATGAATTGTGCGCTGCATTAAACAATGAATACATTGTGGAGCAAGAATCCAACTGCACACTTTTAACCATTTACAATGCGAAAAATGAAATAGAAATACCTGCTCAATTTAGCGAGCAAACGGCTTTGTTAAAACAAGTCTTGGGTGCTGCCACCCAAGTGGTACTGAAAGCTAAGGCTTAATTAAATCTATTAGACATTCTATGGCCAAAGGGTATCCATCGACACCCAAACCAACGATGCTGCCCTTGCAGGCTGCACCAACTAAATCGGTGTGGCGAAAATCTTCTCTTTGGTAGATATTGCTAATGTGTATGCAAATGCTAGGAATCTTTATAGAACGAATGGCATCCGCTAAGGCTACTGAGGTATGCGAAAATGCCCCTGGGTTGATCAATAGACCCTCATATTCATTGCGGGCCTCATGAACTTTATCTATCAATTCATGTTCATTGTTGGATTGAAAATACTGTAAATCAATTTGCGGAAACTCCGAGTTCAAACGGTTTACAATATCCTGAGAACTGCTGCTTCCATAAACAGATTCTTGGCGTTCTCCAAGCAAGTTAAGATTAGGTCCATGTATGAGTAAAACCTTCATTAGGCCTCTCGTGTGGGATTTAGAATTTTAATTTCCACTTCCTCTATCCTTGCATTTTTTACCTGCTTAATGGTGATTTCAAATGACTCATTTAATATCACTTCCTTTTCTTCTGGTATGCTTTCGCAAATGCTAATGATATAACCACCCAAGGTTTCATAACCATCTTCTGGAATATCAAAATGGTAAGTTTCGTTCAAATAATCTATTGGGTGACGGCCACTTAGAAGGTAATGGTGATCGCCCAATTTTGTTTCTTTTAATTCTTCGGTATCGTACTCATCGTCTATTTCACCAAAAATTTCCTCAATTATATCTTCGATGGTAATGATACCTGCCGTTCCGCCAAACTCATCAACCACAACAGCCATACTCTTGCGCTTTAGAGTCATCTCTTTTAGTTGGTCGTGCAAACTGCGGCTCTCATTGGTAATTAAGATTGGCATGGTGGCTTCCAAAATGGTTTTAGGTTTTTTAAACATATAAACCTGATGCGCATAGCCGGTGATGTTATCAATATTTTCGCGGTATACTGGAATCTTTGAATGTCTTGAATCTAAGAATGTTTTGTACAATTCTTCTATGGTTTCGCTCTCGTCAACAGCAATTAATTCTGTACGAGGAACCATACAATCGCGCACCTTTAAGTTGCCAAAATCGAGTGCGTTTTTAAACATTTCAGTGCTGAGATTCGACTCATCGCTTAACTCAATTTGTCCCGTTTGTGAGATCAAATGGTCGAGGTCGGTGCGGCTAAAAACAGGTTGTGAAGACACATATTTTTCGCCGGTCATCAGTTTCAATATACCTTTAGAAATTAAAGTGATAAATGAAACGATTGGCCACAATAAGAAATATGAAATATGAAAAGGAAGTATCAGGGTATTGAGCACAAAATCAGGATTGATTCTGAAAAGTGCTTTAGGTAGAAACTCCGCGGTGATAAGAACCACTAAGGTTGAAACTATGGTAATAACCACTAAGCGCCAAAATCCATCGTGAATTGTCATCATGGCTTGAATGCTATTGGGATCTAGCACTTTTAACACAAGTTCACTTGGGTTGAGAAAACGTTCAAGGATGGCTCCACTTTGAATTCCATAAATAACCAAGGAAATATTATTGCCAATAAGCGTGGTGCTAATAAAACGTGAGGGATCTTTGAGATACCAAGCTAAAATCCGCGCATTCCAAACACCTTGTTTGTTTTGCAATTCAATACGGAGCTTATTCGAAGAAATAAAGGCAATTTCGATACCCGAAAAAAATGCGGAGCAAATAAGGGTAAGAAGAATGACCAGGAGACCTGAATCCATTAAATTAGTAGTTTAAAAAATGCAAAGATAAATGAAAAAACACTGATTTGGTAAAACGCAATCCGATTATCAGCCTTTTAAGGTCCTAAAAACAAGAAATGTGCATAATATAATTAAGATTTAAATATCTGATTATCAAATAATAAATAGCAAAGTAAAAAAAACATACCCCTATTATTCTACTTTTTAGTATTTTTTACTCTAAATTAGCAACTTAATTTACTCTTTATGAAAAGTACCTTTACCCGATATTTAGGTTTATTTATCCTTTTATTTTGTCCCTTCGTCGCACAATCTCAAGAATTGTCAACTTTGGGTAAAACCTTTTGGATGACCTTCATGGAATCAATCGGAACCCCCAATAATGCACCTCAGTTGAAAATTGTTATCAGTTGCAATAAAGCGACAACAGGCACAGTTAAAAACTTTATTTCAGGAGTTACCATGCCGTTCTCTATTGGAGTAGGAGGCGGAGTTGACACTGTTTTAGTTTCAACAACTGCAGGATATACAACTGGTTCAGAAAATGCATCCAGCAGAAACGCAGGTTTAATTATTACGGCTAAAGACACTGTCAGTGTTGCAGCTCAAAACACCAAAACAGCTTCTTGTGATGCCGCCTTGATATACCCAATTGAAGCTTTGGGTGTTGATTACCGTGTGGTGTCATTCCCAGGAGACATCTACTCAGGAGGTGGAACAAATTCAACTTACAGATCAACATTTGCTATCGTTGCAACAGAAAACGGCACAACCATAGACATTACACCTACCTGTGCAACTGTGGGTGGAAAAGCGGCCAACACAACTTTTACTATAACCTTACAAAAAGGAGAAACTTACCAAGTAATCGCTTCTTCGAAACTTTTAGATTTGTCTGGTACCTTGATTCAAGCAAGAGATTGTAAAAAAATAGCTGTTTTTGGCGGGTCCAATAGAAGTGTTATAGTACATCCCACTTGCAATGCGGGTATTAACTCTGCAGACCATTTATACGAGCAAATGATGCCTATGAATTTATGGGGCAAGAAGTTTGCATTTATCCCAACCACTTGGAAGCCAAATACGTTGAGAAAAGTGGAAATGATTAAGTTTGTTACTTCTCAAAACAATACCCGTGTAACATTCAATGGCAGAAATAAAATTATTTCTACCGCAGGAATGACCGATACTTTCTTTCTTGTTACTACCGGCAGCAACATCAAAGATGCTGTGGTTACAGCCAATAAGCCAATTGCTTTATGTCAACTAGGATTGTCTCAACGTTGCGATGGTGGAAGTTCCGATACTGACCCAATGTTGATGTGGCTTTCACCACTAGAACAAACCTTGAAAAACTTAAACTTCTCATGCGAAAACGCAGACAAAATTGACAAATTTTTCATTAATGTGGTGGTAAAAACAGCATACAGAAACCAATTAAAAATTGATGGCGCGTCTCCTACCGCAACATGGCAATTATTAACCAAAGACACCAGTTATTCATACATACAACAATCTGGTCTTGCACTTGGAAACCACAACATGTCGCACCCTTTGGGTTTCTTTGCAATTTTATATGCCTATGGTGATTATGGTTCATATGGTTACAGTGTTGGTTCATCAATTAAACCTTTGAGCTTTTACAGTTTTGTTAACGGAAAAAGTAGTGCTGACTTTGAATCGGATAGTTTATTCTACATTGTTTGCGAAGATGCTACTGTTCCTTTTGATGGTGGTGGCTCAAGTTTAACTGGTGTAACTTGGAAATGGCTTTGCCGCGATGCCTCTGGTGCTATGATGCCTAACTTCCCGAAGGCAGTTAAAAACTTCACTTATTTATTTAAAGATACTGGCCGATATAAGGTCAACATGATTGCGCAAAGACCAACCAATGGCGTGTGCAATGGTTTAACATCAATCGATGATACGGTTTCGTATGAAATAAGGGTATATAAAAGACCTGACATTAAACTGATGAAAGACACCACCATATGTTTTGGTAACAGTTTTAAAATTACTTCTACAACCGATGGTGACACAATGTATACCTTCTCTCCGTCTACTTGGTTGAATTGCACGAAGTGCTATCAACCAATTTCTAAACCATTAAAAGATACGGCCTACTATGTAACAGCTACAAGATTTGGTTGCTCACCTAGCAGAGACACCATGCGGGTATTTGTCCGTGATAGTTTCTTTATGACGACTTCCACCGATACCACCATTTGCAGAGGCACTTCTACAACTATGAGTGCAACGGTTTGGGGAGGTTTGTCTAGCAATCTTGTGGTGAATTGGGATAATGGCTTAGGCTCTGGTTTATCGCAAACTGTTGCTCCAAATTCTACTACCACTTACCGTGCAATTGTAACAGACGGTTGCAGTAAAGATGCCAACGGAAATCCTTATGCCGACACAGCGTATATCATAATTACTGTGCGTGACAGCCTGAAAATAACCATGCCAAGAGACACGCTCGTTTGTGAAGGCAACGATGTAACTTTAACGGCGACCGTTGCAGGTGGCGTAGTAGCGAATCAGATTGTAAATTGGGACAATGGTTTAGGCTCAGGCTTAAGCAAAACAGTTACTATGGGTAGCAGCGATGTAATCTACAAAGCCGTATTGAGCGATGCTTGCACAATTCCTAATGATAGTGGTTACGTTACAGTAAAAGTTAGACCAGGTATGAAAATCGATACCATCATGTACAACAACCCTGTTTGTAAAAACCAAGCCTTTACAATTAGCGCGAGCGCAAGTGGCGGTGATTCTACAGGTTATATTTTCAAACTATACAACACCAGCACCAGTGGTTTCGTTTTAATCGACTCATCTAAAGGAAAAACTTACCCTTCTTTCAATTTAAACATTCCAGACGATCAAACTTTTTCATTGCGTTTGAACCAAGTGTGTAATGCACAACAAACCAGTAAAAAGATTGCTATAAAAATCAAAACAGGTTTGAATATTTCAAATCCAACACCTGTTGATACAATATGCACCAATAGGATCTACAGCCTAAAAATTAATGGCAGCAGCGCCGATAATTTGCCAATTAAATTTGTTTTAAAACGCAAAGTTGGCGCCAATTGGGTTTCTGTTGATTCAATGGTTAATGCAAGCCAAGCAAGTTTCAATATCAATCCTCCAGCCTCTCCTAGTGATTATTTAATTATTGGAAATGACAATTGTAGCCGCAACGATTCAACAACATTTAAAATCTATACCCGTACCCCTGTCACTATTGGTGCTTTGGTGGGCGATGAGCTTTGCAGAAATGAAGCCATAACATTAACAGCTTCACCGGCAGGTGGACGCGTGCAATCATATACATACCGTTGGTATGATGTGTTAAGTAATGCAACTTTAGGCAAACAAAAATCAATCACCTATACGCCAAGCCAATCTATGGATATTGGTGTAGTACTGGGTGATGGTTGTTCAGATTCTGTAAAAACCACAACGCGCCTTTGGGTTGCACCTCAAGTTACCGATAGTTTATTGGCTACTAAAATCGATGGTTGCGAGCCTTTATCAACTTTATTCTTCTATCCAAAAACTGCAGCACAAGCACCACTTAATCCTAGCTTCACTTGGAAATGGTATTTTGACAATATCAATTCAGTAAACACGCCTTCAACAGGAGGCACTACCCATGCGGATATTCCTAAAAACTACAACACCGCTGGGATTTACAACACGCGTGTTAGCATGGCATTAGGCAATGGTAAAATTTGTTTCTCTAAAGCACAAACTGTGCAAGCATACGTGCAAGCTTCTGCTGATTTCTCTTACCTACCTAGACAAATTGACATTGTAGAACCAGAGGTTAGTTTCACCGATTTATCAACTGGCGCAGATGGTCATGTTTGGAAATTTGGAGACGGTGGATTTGACGGTGTACAAAACCCTAAACACACCTACACCGATACCGGATTGTTTACAGTAATGATGGTAGCAACAACAACCCACGG
>JBIKPR010000134.1:0-2500 GCA_044357345.1 Bacteroidia bacterium | reverse complement strand
TAGTCAAGCCATATGTATGGTTGGTTATCAACACCTTTATTTAGAAAGTTATCTCAAATTAAAGAAGCTAGTTAATTTTAGCGAATGTGATTCGGAGATTTATTCTGAGAGTTTAAGCAATGGGCCATTTAGAAGCAATGTGTCGGTTTTTCGAGATTGGGGGTCGCATGAATTTTCAATAGCTATTGATCTATTTAATGAATTTCCGATATCATATTCTGTCAAAAAAATAGTTGGTAGTAAAGATGATGATTCGAGAGGCGTATATCTTATGGTGTTGTACTTTTCATTGGGAAGAAAATATACATCTATATTCGGAAATATTTCGGAAGTCAAGCGCCGTAATTTAATGGCAACATTTTTAGGTGGATGGGCATGTATAAATGGATTGGATCAAGGGGGGTGTGTTATTATGAAAAATGGTTCATTATTTAAACCCAATTCCATTATTTCTATTGGAACTATGCCTCTTGATTTAATGCTTAATCAATTTGTACTCAAATCAAAGGATCATCAAATTGATTTAAATTCGTTAGATGTTGCACTTGAGATAGTTTTGTTAATTGATAAAATCGAGTTGGAATTAAAATTGGAGAATTCAAATGTCTAAATGCATTGTTTGTCTTGCTCAGTTAGAGTCAAGTTTTTCACTTGGATTGCAGCCATTGGCCAATAAATATCCAAAAAATTCAACTGATAAAGAAAGTGAATTTAAATCAGAAATGAATGTTTATTTTTGCGAGGATTGTGGATATGCAAATGTTCCCTGTAACGTTGACAGAAGCGTATTCTTTGAAGATTACTACTATTTATCCTCTGTCAATAAAGAGTTAAATAATCATTTCATTGATTTAGCGGAAGAAATTCATCAACAAAAATTCAACTTTGTGATGGATATAGGTTCGAATGACGGAATTCTTTTGCGACCACTCAAGGCAAGGGGGGTAAAGTGTCTGGGAATCGATCCGTCAGAAAACGTCTCAAAAATAGCCAATGACAATGGCTTAACAACCGTAGTCGGGTTTTTCGATGCTGACATGGTAGACCATGTTCATAAAGAGTATGGTAAGCCTGATTTAATTACGGCTTCAAGTGTATTTACACACCTAGAAGATCCCTTGGGTTTTTTCGAGAATGTTAAAAATCTTCTTCAGCCTGAAGGAAGGTTGATCATTGAAGTTGAATATTTGCAAAAAATAGTATCTGATTTTGCTTTTGAGAGATTCTACTTTGATCGGCCGCATTACTATTCTTTAAAATCCATGATGAAAATGGGCGAAAAACATGGATTTAGTATTGTAGATGCAAGTGTTGTCAATGTACATGGCGGATCATTGAGGGTATCTTTTGCCTTGGGAGGAGTGAATATAAATAATTCAAATTTAAAAAAACTTTTTACACAGGAATCGAACTTTTTAAATACATCTAACATTTTATCTAAATTCAATGATTTTCGAGTCGCTTGTGGCAACATGCGAAAAGCTATTCATGAATTTAAGGAAATGGGGCTTAGTGTCGCAGGCTACGGATGCCCTGCTCGATTTTCAACTATTACTAATTTTTCCGGATTGACGACTTCGGATTTATCGTACGTTGTGGATGACAGCCCTTTAAAACAAGGACGTTACTCACCAGGTATGCATATACCAATTGTCCATTACAATTCTGATGAGAAGCCAGACGTATACATTGTTTTTGCTTATGAGTATATTACATCTATCAAGGAGAAGGTGGGTTTGCTTACTGTTGGATATTTTAAGCCCGTGCCTTTTGTTAGTATTTAATATTATATTAATTTGTCGGTCCTATAAAACCCTGCAACCCGTATGAACGCTTGTGATGTGGGGTGAATCCGGATAGTTATAACTCTCAACTAGATATTCAATGGAGCCTGTATGTCGATGACCGAAGACTTTTTTTGCATTGCGGAAAAAGTCTTCGGTCTCGGCGCTACTTTCAAAAACTCCTAGAAAACAGACTCCATTGAACATCTACTTGAAAGATTTCCCTATTCAGAATTAATCTGAAAGCTTGCATTCATACGGGGTTCAGGGTTTTTCAGGGACGACTAATTACGCTAACTCCACCGCTGCCTTCAGCAAATTAGGGCTGCTGTAGAGTAAGCACGCAGCAAACCCCTCTTGACCCCACCCCCACTTCTGTGGTGAGTGAGTCAGGCCGTTGGCGCCAATTAGGCTCGAGGCTGCCAGCGATGCGGCAACAACTCCGCGATCATGCTGTTGCGCTGGGTCGGTAGCCGAGTCAGCACATCGCGCAGGTAGGCATACGGATCATGCCCATTGAGCCTGGCGCTCTGGATCAAGCTCATCACCGCAGCACCCCGCTGGCCCGCACGCAAGGAGCCGGCAAACAACCAATTGTTCCGCCCAATGGCGATGGGCCCCCAAGTTCGACACTTCCACCCCGTTTTTCGCTCATTTCCAAGGGTGGCCTCCATATGAATCAATCACTTAGCCGTGGTTTTCTAGATTTTTTTGTA
>JBIKPR010000132.1:0-2507 GCA_044357345.1 Bacteroidia bacterium | reverse complement strand
ATGGCAGAAACAGTGGAAATGAGTTCGCAAAACAGTTTTCCAATAAGGTGAATTCATTTCAAACCAGTTTGGGCTTTTTTATAACCGGCGACATTTACCAAGGTAAGCACGATAAATCTATCCGCATGAATGGAGTTGAAAAATCCTTTAATGGAAATGCCTTGGACAGAGGAATTGTGATACATGGGGCTGACTATGTTGATGAAGCCTTTATCAAACAGAACCAACGTTTGGGGCGCAGTTTGGGTTGCCCAGCAGTGTCCGAAAAAGTCATTGGCGCTTTGTCCAAAACCATTAGTAATGGCGTGTGTTTGTTTGCATACTATCCCAACAAATTGTATTTGAGAGCGTCTAAATTGGTAAATTCAGATGCTGTTTTGGCGGCAAATAACCATGCGGTTTCAAACAATCAATTATAGTTTATGCCTCTTGAAGCGCATTTCTTAAGCATTATACTAAATTTTGATGCTGTTACAGAAGCGCCTCATCACCACGTGGTTTCTTTCAAAATCAAAAACCGCATTTTTGCAACTTTAAATATTAGAGATGCGCGTGCTTGTGTTAAGTTAACACCTATCGATCAATCCTCATTTTGTTCCTATAATTTGGAACATGTATATCCGGTTCCTAACAAATGGGGCAAGCATGGATGGACCAATATCAATTTAAAATTGGTGCACCCGGAAATGCTAGAAGATGCTTTAAAAATGGCTTACGAAACTGTTAAGCTGAACAAAGAAAACAAACGATTAGGACTTAATCAAGGTTTGGCTTGATAAATTCTCTTGTGTATTTTTATCTAAAAACTTTAATATCTAAACACCCGCAATATAATTCATTTTAAATGAGGCCTAAATCTTGTTAGGAGATTTGAATAGGATGCATAAAAAAAGCCCGAAAGAATTTTCGGGCTTTTAAGAATATGGGTAAAGATTAACTGTTTAAGGCAGCAGCTCCACCAACGATCTCAGAGATTTCATTGGTAATTGCGGCTTGTCTACCACGGTTGTATATCAATTTTAATTGTTTTAAGATTTCACCAGCATTATCTGTTGCTTTATCCATAGAAATCATACGTGCACCATGCTCACTTGCAAAAGAGTCTAAGAAACTTCTGTATAAGTGTGTCTTGATAGAACGTGGAATTAACTCTTCAAGAATTTCGACTTTATTTGGTTCGAAAATGTAGTCTTTTGCAACTGTTTTGGCAACTGAAGAGGTGTTCATAGATACAGGCAATAGAACATCGTTGGTTACGATTTGTGTTGCTGCATTTTTGAATTTATTGTAAACCACTTCAACACGGTTGTACTTACCAGAAAGGAAACTTTCTAGGATATAGTCACCTACAGCGAAGCCAGTTTGCGCATTCAAATTAGCGAAAGTCGTCATGTAATCGGTGTTGATATTGTAATCGAACTTTTTGAAGAATTCGAATGCTTTTTTACCGACAAACAAAAAGTCTACGTTGTTTTTTGAAGCTTGGCTAGCGTATTCATCAGCCAACAACGCTTTAGCACGTTTAATAACGTTGGCGTTGAAACCACCGCACAAACCTCTATCGCTACTTACAACAAGCAACAAAACTTTCTCAGGTGTTTGTTCTTTGAAGTATTTGCTTAATTTCTCGTCATTAGCAGAATCACCAAGGTTCATTAACACACCGTTTAATTTGTCGGCGTAAGGGCGCATTTGCACAATTGCAGATTGGGCCTTTCTTAACTTGGTGGCAGACACCAATTTCATCGCTTTAGTAATCTGCTGCGTTGAAATGGTTGAACTGATTCTACTTCTAACTTCTTTTAAATTTGCCATTGAGCGAAATTAAATGGTTTATGCTTTGTAATTAGCGCCTACTTGTTTAGCAACTTCTTCTAAAGTATTGGTAATGGTATCATCAATTTTACCAGCCGCTAAAGCGTCAAGGGTAGATTTATGTTTGCTTTCCAATACTTCTAAATATTCTGCTTCGAATGCTCTAACTTTTGAAGTAGGGATATTGTTCAATGCACCTTTTGATCCTAGGTAGATAATTGCAACTTGCTGGTCAACTCTTTGTGGAGCGTATTGGCCTTGTTTCAAGATTTCTACGTTACGAACACCTTTTTCAAGAACTGATTTGGTCGCAGCATCTAAGTCAGAACCAAATTTTGCGAAAGCTTCTAGCTCACGGTATTGTGCTTGGTCAAGTTTCAAAGTACCTGCAACTTTCTTCATTGATTTAATTTGAGCCGAACCACCCACACGTGATACAGAGATACCTACGTTAATCGCAGGACGCACACCACTGTTGAATAAGTTAGATTCCAAGAAAATCTGACCGTCTGTAATTGAAATTACGTTGGTTGGAATATATGCAGAAACGTCACCCGCCTGAGTTTCGATAATTGGAAGTGCAGTTAATGATCCACCACCTTTTACTTTACCTTTTAATGAAGGAGGTAAGTCGTTCATGTTTTGGGTAATAGCATCAGAAGCGTTCAATTTGCATGCTCTTTCTAACAAAC
>JBIKPR010000085.1:0-8839 GCA_044357345.1 Bacteroidia bacterium | reverse complement strand
TTGTGGTTAATCAAAGTTTGGTTCTCCGCATCAACATTTGTGGTGAAAATCGCCACCTTCGCCAAGCCCGAAACCGTTATTCAGGTTTGTTAATGTCCTTAACGAACAAACCAATAACATCATATTTCAAATTCGAGTTTAAAGCCAAAACTTTAAATTCAGTATGTTTCTCGTCGCTCCACTCAAAAAGGTATTGGCCTTGAAAAGCATTGCCACTTTTATTAATCATTCTCAAGTTAGCCTTAGACAACTTTTCATTAAAGTCTAAGCTAAAAGAATATGATAATTCATTATTTTCATAAACTTCATAAATAGCCAGAGCATTTAAATTAATAAATACATTGCTTACATTGTCTTTAGAAGATTCAATCCAATGTCCATTTAAAAGGCTTCGAACTGTCATTCTGCAATAATACAAATAATGTAAAGAATACAATTTATTGTTAGTTTTTTGAAGGCTCTTTGTTCAATTCAACATCTATAAAAAGTGGTTTTTCTGGATTGTTCCCCCATTCCAACAAATGAGAATCAAGAATATTTGCCATGTCTAAGGTGTTGCCATAGTCATTTAAAAATATACCTATGAAGGGGTTGCAAGACTGAATGACTAATAAATATTGGCTTGGTGTCAATAGATTGCTTTCTCCTAATTTGATAAGGTCTTTAATGCTATTGATATTCACTTTGGTTTCATTGTTTTGCATTGTTAAAGAGGTCTTATATCGTCTGAGTATTTAACTATTACCTCAATAGGTTTAAATTGTTCTTTCTCTTCAATTGAGCTTCTGTCTGTCATTCCTAACTTGTTTTTAGCATAGAATATCCCTTTGCCCTCGTTTGCCACAATATCGATCGAAAGTGCATCAAATATCCCCTCAATGTTTTTTATAGTGTGCATTATGGTTTCATCTTCGCTTCTTAGCCAGTTGTAATATGTAGACCTACATAATGTCGGCTTTTCTTTTAATGGAAGCCATATTTTAAGAAAGTATGCTATTGTAGGCAAATGTCTGTCACTTATAAATACTGTTTTACCACTTGCAGTTGCTTGTTCTTTTTTATGGTTTAAACATTCGTTTATGTATTCCCATGCAAATTGCTCTAATAGTTCTGGCGTTATTTTGTGCCTTAAAGTCATTTTTCTGTTAATTATTTTTATCTTTAAATTTCAATAAGAACATGCATCAAAAACTTTTGATGTAATATCTTTAGATAAATTTATTGTTGCAATCATTTCTTGAACCTAGTATTTTTTAAAAACTGCTTTAATCTCAAGGATATTTTAATTCAAGTATTTTGAAATATTTCCCCCTAAATTTGAACTGCCTTTATGAACCCTAAAGTTGCCGCCTTTTTAAACGATGCCAATGCTTGGAAAGCCGAGTTGGAATGTCTTAGAAACATTGCAAACGACTGTGCCTTGGCCGAAGATTTTAAATGGGGTGTTCCCTGTTATACCTTTAACAACAACAATGTGGTTTTAATCCATGGGTTTAAAAAGTATTGTGCCATTTTGTTTATGAAAGGGGTTTTAATGAGCGATGCGCAAAACATACTCATCCAACAAACTGAAAACACACAAGCCAGTCGTCAAATACGCTTTACCAGTGTGCAAGAAATTGAAAGTCTCGAAGCTGATATAAAAGCGTATATCTATGAAGCCATTGAAATTGAAAAGGCGGGTTTGAAAGTTGAATTCAATCAAAGTAAAGACCTTGTCTTTGTAGAAGAACTGCAGCACAAATTGGATGCGGATGCCGCTTTTAATGCAGCTTTTATGGCACTAACATCTGGACGTCAAAGAGGCTATAATATGTTTTTCTCAGGCAGCAAACAATCGGCTACCCGCATTTCTAGAATTGAGAAATCGAGCTTTAGAATCCTAAAAGGGAAGGGGCTTAACGATTGCGTTTGTGGCTTGTCTAAAAAGATGCCTTCTTGCGATGGCTCCCACAAAAGCCTCAAACAAATAGATTGATTTCTGAGACTTCAATCTTTATAAATTTAACAATGAACAGATCAGAACAAATAACCGCTCTGCGCAGCGAAATTGCCACAGATGCCGAACGCAGCTCACTGCCACTTGAACAATTTCAAAATTCAAGCTTGCGCCCAATACTCAAATTTCAAAACAATTTGTTCTTGGCCTACTTCAAATCGCAGTTAAACGGGGCTGAAATACCCGACTTCAAAATGGAAATCGAACAGTTTGTCAAACTTCGTCTTCAAAAGGATATGACCATTAGAAATACTTTAATTGGTATGGTCTTAGCCCTTTTGACAGAAGATGAATTGCAATATTTCATTGAATATAAAAATGAAATGAACAAGCGTATAGTTGATATGCTAAGCCAGCGCATTGCCGAGCAATTGGGCAAGAAATAAAATAGTCTGATTATTCCTTATGAAATCTGCACTTAAACTAATCGCTTGCATCGTTCTATGTTTGGTCATTGGGGGTGTCTCTGGCATTGCTACCATAGGTGGTTTAAAGGAATGGTATCCTAGTTTAGTCAAACCAAGTTTCAATCCGCCCAATTATTTGTTTGGACCAGTATGGTCAATGCTATACGCTTTAATGGGGCTTAGTTTGTTTTTAATTCTCCAATCAGAAAAAAATGCAAATAGAAATCTCGCTCTAAAAGTATTTTTCTTACAATTGACTTTAAATTTTTCCTGGAGCTTCTTATTCTTTAAGTTCAATTGGCTTGGTATTTCTTTTATTGAAATAATAGCCATTTGGCTCTGTATACTATGGATGATCGTTTCTTTTTGGCGCTGCAACAGAACAGCTGCCCTAATACAAATACCGTATTTACTTTGGGTCAGTTTTGCCTCGGTATTAAACGGAAGCATTTTCTTTCTAAACTAACTCACAAAAAAATCCCGTCTTGTAGGTACAAGACGGGATTTTTAATATCAGTTAAAACTCAATCTTAGTTGATTGTCATTTTCTTAGTTACAGAGTGGGTAGCAGTTTTTACTGTGTAGAAGTAAATACCAGCAGCCAAACCGTCAGCGTTCATGGTTATTGAGTGGTTACCAGCACCTTTAGAACCGAAGTTTTGAGTGCTAACTACTTGACCAGATACGTTGGTGATTTCGATTGTAACATTTGATTCAGTGTTTAACCAGATAATTACATCTGAATTGCTGCTGAATGGGTTAGGATAGTTTTGAGAAACCACGAATACTTCTTGGTTTGCATCAAATTGCTCAACACCTAAGCTCCAAAGTGTTTGGATAGAACCATCCAAGATTTTTGCAACTGGAATAGCAGCATACATGATATCGTTAACACCAGCAGGGTGGTTGTTGTCAGCTGTGCTGTTGTTTTGTAGGTTGGTACCAGCAGTTGCGTCTTGTTGGAAAATAACGTGAACGAAATTGTCAACTTTCTTAGCAACGCAAGCGAATTCTTCTTCTAAACCTTGAATTTGAGTGATGTCTTGAGAAGCAGCCCAATTAGCGCCACCGTCTGTAGAGTGCACCATCATGATGTCTCTTAAGTTTACATTGTTCGCGTCAACGTCTTGCTCTAATGGGAAAGAGAATGATACGAAAATATTGCCACTAGCATCAATACCAGCAGAAGGAGTATGTAGCATTCCTGTTCGGCCTAATTGAGCAACAGAAGAAATACCGTTGTTTTTTAATGTTTGAGGAACCAATCCATTAGAAAGGCTAGAATAATTTCCGGCGGATACATCTAATGTTCCGTTTTTGTCGCGGTCAAATTGGTTTCCTCCCGCAATGAATTGAACCTTACCAGTGTTTTCAGACCAATGAGCAAGCAAAGCAGTACCATTGAAAAAGGATAGTAATTCATCAGTGGTGTCAACATCTAATAATCTGCTCACCCCCCAAAATGTATGAACTTTGTTGTTGTTGTCAATTAATACCTCAACAGATCCATCACAAACATAAGGAGTATCCGTCATTAGTTTTTTGCTGTTATATGGAGCATATGCAAATGAGTCAGCAATGATTTTAGTGAAAGTTGTTCCATTGTCAGTAGATTTCCAAACGGTAACATCTTTTACATGCGAACCAGTAACTATAGCAACTACAGAACCACGCACATCGATTGCGTATTCATCGCCTCCACCTGAGGTGAAACGGGTGCTGTCATAACCTGGTAGTATTGAATGTTGAATGTCCCAAGTTGCACCACCATCTGTAGATCTGCTGTAGGTCAAAGGCGCAAATACACCTTTTCTTTTTGGTGCTCTAGGCTCACCGGGTTGAGAGGAGTCAGCGTATGTGCCAATGCAATGAAAATAGTTGCCGCTGTTGGCTACTCTGCCCCATAAGGGCCTTAAGTTGTTTTCGGTAAGCACTGAACTGCCCGAGGTCCATGAAGTGCTTCCGATGCTGGCGTTTTTAGACATTACATAACCGCCATTCAAAGCATCGTGTCCCATAACCCATTCTTTGCCGTTGCTAACACCAATTGAAGGCCATCCTAAACGAACGCTTTCAACTCTGTTTGTAGGATTGCTTACGCTTAACCAACTGCTTAAGTTGAAGTGGTTGTAGCCAGTTCCACGGTTTGCATAAGTTGCATCATTTGAAGTTGTCCAAGCAACCGATACTTTGCCATCGTCGTGCAATACAACTCTTCTACCAATACTTGCGTTGGTTTGTAAATCGTAATACGTGCTTCCAACTTTTACGAAATTATATGAAATAATTCCACGTTTTGCACTGCTTTTTGGTGCAGCTTTGCTTGCACCTGCATTTGCCATTGAATCAAATGTGCTGTTGTCAACAGCGCTAGCAGTTTGGATACTAAGCAACTGAGGACCTCCAACAGCCATCTGACCAAACTTAGAGGCATCTTTGCTTTGAGAAAATGCCATGAATGGCAATACCAAAGCGGTAATAAGTAATTTTTTGTTCATGATTAACAATCGTATATTTTTGGTTTAAAGGTGTAAAAATACCCTGAAAAATGTAAAATATAAAATAAAAATTAAAATAATTGTGAAGCCAATAAAATGCTTTTGTTAAATAATTGTCTTATTCCCTAAAAGGCGAATTCTTAGCGCCTAAAAATAAGAGGTTTGCAGTTTTTTGTTTAAACCAATTTTAATTGATGGGGGATCTCTGCGATGCGCAAAATTTTCACCACCATTTCAATCATTAGTTGCCCATCATCTGTACCCGCATCATCAACGCCTTTTGAGCGCAAATCATAATACTTTAAAAAAGCAAAAATTTGCTCGATCATTAGAGGTAAGTAGTTTTCACTTGCTTGTTTATAATCATCCAAAAAATATTCGTTTACACCCAAAGTGCTTGCGATGTCTTTTCTCGGTTTGCTCTTAATGGTGTGGTAGGTATAAACTTTTGAGAAATATGAATACAAGTTTGCAATCAATGGAATTATAGAATGCTGCTTGGTATTGGATGCGAAATAATGGGTTATTTGAATCGACTTGTTAAAGTTTTTTTGGCCAATAGCTTTTTGTAACTCGAAAATATTATAGTCTTTGCTTACGCCTATATTTTGCTCAATATGGGTTACGTTAATAACCGCTACATCTTCTTTTACGTTGATTAAAAGTTTGTCTACCTCATTGGCAATTTTGCTCAAATCGTTCCCCAAATAGTCTGCAATCAATTGCACCGCTTTAATGTCTATGGTTCTTTTCATTGACCTAAAATACGCTTCTATCCAAGCTGTTATTTCATAGTCGCGCAATCTGTCTGCGGTAAAGTGCGTGTATTTGCCAAACAGTTTTCCAATCTTTTTACGCTTGTCAACTTTTTTACCTTTATAACACAATACCAATATGGTGGTGGCACTCGGGTTTTCTACATAGTCTTCTAAAAGCTCAATGTCACTAATGTTTTGAGCTTCCTTTATGATGATTAGTTGGTATTCACTCATCATTGGGTAGCGCTTAGCGGCCATTTTAATTTCCAATGGACTGATGTCTTTGCCGTACGCAATGGTTTGGTTAAAACTCTTTTCTTCGGGCTTTAAAACCTCCTGCTCTAGCGTTTTAGCAATCTCATCTATGTAAAAAGTTTCATCCCCTTCTAGCAAATATAGGGGCGTGAATTTCCTGCGCTTGATGTCGCCAACAATTTGATCGAATTTTATAGTAGTCTGATTCGCCATTATGTTTTAAGTTCGCAGGAGTGAAACTGAATTTTAAGTCCTACAATTTTACAACAAAAGAAGAACAAGGTAATACACTAATTTTCGACATTGTGAGGAAAAAGTATGTGGTCCTAACTCCAGAAGAGTGGGTAAGACAACATATCATTCATTTTTTGGTCGATGAACTGTCTGTGCCAATTGGACTTATTTCTGTAGAACGGGCACTTACTTTCAATGGTTTAAAAAAAAGATTTGATGTCTGTGTGGCTGCAAATACCGGGAAAATGTTTCTTCTTGTGGAATGTAAAGCGCCAGGTGTGGCCTTGTCTAAAGCAACACTCCAACAAGCTGGCATATACCACCAAACCCTCGGTGTGCAATGCATATTGTTAAGCAATGGACTTAATAGTGTCGGGATGCTTTGGAATGCCTCAAGTGAAAAATTTGTGCAAGTGTCTGAAATACCAAACTATTCGCTTTGGTCTTGAGTACTGCTTGACTTAAAAGGATTTCTTTTTTTCCAATCCTCGCCAATATTGCCGTCAAACCAAGATCCAATAAAATTGAAGGCCATGCGGATAATGCCTGGTTTAACCCAAATGTAATTAAAGTTTTCGACCGCATGGGCACCCGCATTTGCCTTTGCCTCTCTGGCAGTTCTTCCCATCTCAATGGTCTTAAACCCATTAATTATTGCACATTTGATGCCGTCAAAAAGTAAATTGAAATACAAATTGTATTGCTTATTGTACGCATAATCCAAGCCGATGTAGTGGATCTCCATTTTGGCTTTGTTTGGATAATAAATATTGCTGCTAAATGCAAGCATCTTATGGTCTAAATAATATCCATAAACTCTAAAATTATCGCCTAAATTCTTTTTCATTTCAACAAAGTATTCAGCATTTAAAATACCCAAAGCAATGCTCTGTTTTTGTACAATGTTTTGATACAATTCTGTTACGCGGCCTTTTTCTGCAATTAATTCCTCTACACCAAGTTCTTTCATCGCCAATGTTTGTATCGATTTTTGAATCTTTACCACTCTTTGACGGTATTTCCGCGATAGTGCATTTAAGTAGTCGTCAAAACTACTCCAATCTTCACTAATGTCTAACTCCATGGTTAAGTCTTGCTTAAACGACTTGAATTGATAGCATGTAAATTGTTTTATTGTAAATTCTCTTGAACAATCTTTTAGTAAAATGCCGCATAATCCATTTTCTTTTTTTGTTTCCAATCGGTATAATTGAAGACAATCAAAAATTTGCTCTCTTTGACTCTTGTCTATGAAATAAAATCCTTGGAAGTTGACCCGAAATAAATTGCCGCATATCAACAACTTCACACTTTGGGTGACTATACATTGCTTCAATTGCTTTAAGACCGGTCGGTCAAAAATATTGTGGTGGTAATGCTTGCTGTTGAAATTTAGACACTGCAAATACATAACCCCAATAAGGCTATTGTTTTGGTAAATGTTTACATACCTAAAATCAATGTCATCTGGCTTTGCATTCTCAAGTGCTTCTATGTCTGAATGGCGCAAATGGTGCTGTTCTGGCAATATTTCTCCCCACGTTTCACTAACCTCACGATAAGTGTAGGCAGTTTTGAAACTAAAGGTATTTTGCACGGCACCTCGGTAAAACATTCTATTGGGGTACGCTTGTTTTTTTCCTTAAGCGAATGTTTAACATCTCTACAAACAAACTGAAAGCCATAGAAAAATAAATATAGCCTTTTGGAACATGAATTTCAAAGGCTTCAACAATTAACATAAAACCTATCATGAGTAAAAATGACAAAGCCAACATTTTAACCGTTGGGTGCTTTTCTACAAAATTTGAAATGCTGCCACTTACCATTAACATAATTACCATAGAAAGTATGATGGAGAAAAACATAACGGGAATGCTCTGGGTTAAACCTATTGCAGTAACAATTGAATCGACTGAAAACACCAAGTTTAACAAGAGTATTTGACCCACCACTTTGCCCAAACTTTGCTTAGTCTTCTTTTCAGATTCTAAATGTTCGTCGACATTAAATTTATGGTGTATTTCGGTGGTTGATTTGTAGATCAAAAACAAACCACCTGCAATTAGAATTAAATCTTTAATGCTTACATTTTTGCCTTCAAAATCAATTGGCAACGTGAACAAGGTCGATTGTGCTTCAATAATGAACTGAATAATCACCAACAAAATCAACCTCAAGAGCATGGCCAATAGCAAACCAATGTTGCGGGCTTTCTTTTGCTCGTGTTTTTCAACCCTTCCTGCGACAATACTTACAAAAATTATATTGTCTATGCCAAGAACAACCTCCATAAAGGTCAATGTAATAAGGCTCATCAGGCCTGCCGAACTCAGTATTTCTTCCATTTGTTTTGCAAAAATAAATGTTTATTCACATGGCTTCTTGCTTCTTTTAAACTTTTCTGTGTTTTCAAGATAAAACCCACACATTAATAGACGAAATGCTTCTGTCTTTTGCCCATTCGCTTCGGTTAAATTGAAATGTTCAACTTCTGCCGCCTTTTTGTCTTCCAAGCTGTAACAAAATATGCTGCGGTAATGCTTTTCCGGTTTGTTGTATATTAGAATCTCTCTATTGGCAAACAGCTGATTGGACGCGGCCAATTTTTTAAATTCTAAGGCTTCTTGTGGTGGGTAGATAAGCCAAAACAATCCATTTTGGTTAAGGATTTCTTTAATGCGCCTG
>JBIKPR010000083.1:0-8844 GCA_044357345.1 Bacteroidia bacterium | reverse complement strand
GAGTCAGATTACAATGTCGCTATAGAAATAAACATTAAAGATACGTTTTTATTTGCAACAAGCTTAACCATGCTAGACCTAAACGGCAGCAACGAAAGCTATGGTTTCAACCGAAAACCTGAATTAAAAAGTGCACAATTACCCAGCGCCGCGAGCAATTCGAATCAAGCGAAAGCGCTAGAGGATAAGAAAAAATCCAGAGATACCACGGACCTTTCAAAATCAAAAACAGCCAAAAACAACACAATTAAAACCAAATTCATGGTTGAGTTTTGGAGTTCGCCAATAAATTTCAAAGGATACAAATACGGCAACAACATTATTCAATTGTTTGGTTTAAACAACTACAATTGTAAATTATATACCGTTAATGGCAATCTATACCTAAGACACGTTGACAAGGTATACCAAATCCAACCATGTATAGATGGGTGTCCTTACAAATTAGAAGTAGATCCAGACATCATACAATTCATATTAAACCAAAACTAATGCAAATTCCATTTGTAAAATACCAAGGCACTGGCAACGATTTTATATTGATTGACAACCGTGTGCGATTATATGATCAATTAGATGTTGCATTTCTTTGCCATCCAAAATTTGGTATTGGTGGCGATGGTTTAATGCTTTTGCAAAACAGTGAGGGGTACGACTTTGAAATGGTTTACTACAACAGCGACGGACAAGTGAGCAGCATGTGCGGCAATGGTGGGCGCTGTATCGTGGATTTCGCTAAGAGTCTTGGTGTATTTGATGGACAGAACTGTCATTTTCTTGCGGTAGACGGCCCACACGATGCCATATGGAATGAAGGCATGGTGGAATTGCAAATGAAAAATGTTGAGCAAATTGAAAAACGAGGCAACACCTATATTTTAAATACCGGCTCTCCTCATTATATTATTTTTCAAAACGATATAAAAGAATTTGATCTAATCAAAGAAGCCAAATCTATACGTTACAACGACGAATTTAAGACTGAAGGCATCAATGTGAATTTTATTGAAATAATGAGTTCTGCCCGCATTGGAGTAAGAACCTACGAACGTGGTGTTGAAGATGAAACCTTAAGCTGTGGCACAGGTGTAACAGCCGCATCGATTGCCTTGTCCAAACATTTGGAATTTGAAGATGGCGATTACAATGTACAAATTGAAACCCCAGGTGGGCATTTGATGGTGAAATACCATAAGTTCGAAAAACAATACAGCAATGTATGGCTGTGCGGACCCGCAAAGGCCGTATTCAAAGGTCAAATTGATTTGTGAAAATTCGAATTGACGCACGACTCAGGTATTGTCAATTTATTCACATTAAAGTCCAACGGCAAAGTCAAAGCACAATTGAACCAATCCATTTACTGATATCCAAGCAATGCAATCTATTTATGCTTGCTTTCAAATAAACAATCCTTTTTTTGCGTTACAAAACAAATACCCCTAAGGAAATCCATGATTCTCACAACGGGGCAGATTGAAAAAGCATTTTTTACATTGATAAAGAAATCTAGTCTTTGAAAAAAAATGCAAGTAAATTTTATCCATTTGACAGAATAAATATTTTGAATACTCATTTTTATACTATGTAGTTTTTTATAGAATATGCGTATAAGATATAAATCATCAATAAAAAAAACCATTTAGATTTGTCCTTGCAAATATTTTGGAGTTACGTCAAAGACAAAACTCAATACTATTTCAAACAAATACATTAGAAACAATTAAATAAAACGCAATAAAAAAACAACCATAATACATGCTATTATCTATTTTATTACAAACAACTGCTTTAACAGATTCTGCTAGCGCTGCTGCTGCGGCAAGTACCAGTGCCAACATGCCGGGAAATCTTTGGGATATGGCCATTAAAGGTGGCGTCGTAATGATTCCAATTGGAATTTTATTTGTTGCTTCACTTTATATAGCAATCGAACGCTATTTAGCCATTCACAACGCAGCAAAGATTGACGCCAATTTCATGATGAATATCAAAGACATGGTATTAAATGACAACATCTTGGGTGCAAAAACGCTTTGCAGCAGAACAGATGCACCGATAGCCCGAATGATAGAAAAAGGCATATCGTTGATAGGAAAACCAATTAACACCATCGAGTCATCTATTGAAAATGTTGGTGTTATGGAAGTATACAAAATCGAAAAAAATGTAGGCTTTTTATCAATGATCGCAGGATTAGCGCCAATGTTTGGTTTCCTAGGAACTATTTTTGGTGTAATTCAAATGTTCTATAAAATTTCCTTAGCCAATACCATACAAATTGACATCATCTCTGGAGGTTTATATGTTAAAATGGTATCAAGTGCAGCTGGTTTATTGTTGGGTATAATCGCCTTCGCAAGCTACCACTTTCTAATGCTAAAAATTGACCATGTAGCCAATAAGTTCGAATCTAAGAAGCTCGAATTTATCGATATTTTGCAACAGCCTGCATAATTTAAAATTCTATAATTATGGCTATTAGAAAAAGGACAAGATCGAGTGGTGAGTTTGGGTTATCAGCAATGACCGATATTATCTTTATGTTGCTGATTTTTTTCATTCTAACCTCCACCGTATCGCCTGAAACAATATTAAAAGTAGTTTTACCTAAAGGGGTAGAAGACCAGCATTTGCCAGTTAAACCAATTCGTGTGTTTTTAAACGCGGAAGGTCAATATGCAGTTAATGAAAACAAAGATGTTACCATCGAAACACTTGAAGCTGCAATCGAATCTGAATTGAGCAAAGACTTAACTGCGCCAATTAGCATACATGCAGACAAAACAGTGCGTTACGAGCAAGTAATGGAAATGGTGCGTATTGCCAATAAGAAAAGTCGGAAAGTCGTATTGGCTTTAGAAAAAGAATAATTGCATTCTTGATAAAAGAAATGCGCATTCGCTCGGAATTCTTCTAATGCCTTTAAGAATAGTTTAATTTGCACGCCTCCATAATTAAGGCGTAACAATTGTAAGACAATGACGTTACTATATAAATTGGTTTGTTACTCCTAGTGATACATTCTAATTAAAACAATAACTTTGCCTATGGCACGATTTTAGAACATTTGTTCTGTAAGAGGCCACATAATTTAAGTCAAAACATTTGGAACAATTTCCCCTACCAGACGATAAGCACATAGCCAAACAAGGCATGGATGACATCGTTTTCGAAGGACGGAACAAAAAATATGGTGCCTTCATTCTAAGAAAGAATTATTCCAAAAACCATAGAAACGCAGTAATAATTGCCTTTTGCACCTTCGTTTTTAGCATTCTTACACCCCAAATCATCAAAAAAATTTGGCGTGAAACTGAAGAAGAACCGATGGAATATGTGCAGTACAATGTCACCTTATTGGAACCGCCTTCCAGTGGTTTCAATTCCAACATTGCACCAAAACACAAAACCGAAAAATCGGCTGAATCATCTGAAAAAAAAGAAATAAAAGCAGTTAAAGACCCTGTAAACAATACAGATCCAAAAGACAAGAAAAAGGATCAAGGAACCAATAAAGCTGACAGTTCAAACAAGCAGAATCCAGATGGCGAGAACAATGACAACTATGTTCATACGGTGGTAGACCAAGCTCCATACTTTATAGGTGGTGAAGACGCCTTCCAAGATTTCTTGTACAACAATTTGGTATACCCGGAGAATGAAAAAAACAACCACGACCAAGGGGTTTGCTCTGTTAGCTTTGTGGTTACTAAGGAGGGCATAGTAGAAAACGTGAAAGTATGGAGAACCTCAGGTTTTCAGAGCTTCAATGAAGAAGCTTTAAGGGTTATTAAATTGTGTAACAACAAATTCAGACCCGCCCTAAAAAGAGGCAAAGCGGTAAAATCAATTTGCCGAATAGACATTACCTTCAATTTAAAATAAGAATTAAGGCCATAAAATTTAAAGCAAATAGAGCAAGCGAGGGCTTTATTTTACTTTAAAATTTACTTTTATTTCCGATAAATTCTTAAAACAAGTCTTTATTTTCAAAATAAAACAAAAATAAAGCGCATGAAAAATTGATTATGGTCAATTTTCACAAATAAATTATTATTTTCGCAGGCTAATAAAAGTTTGATATAAAGTAATATAATGAAAAATAAAGGTTTAATAATTTTTATTGCTATCGTTTTTGCACTTACATGCACTTACCAACTATCTTTTACCTGGGTGGTAAAACGATTTGAAGCAAAAGCAAAAACATTCGCAACAAAAAATGGTGTTTACGATGGCGATGTATACCGCAATTACATTGACTCTCTTGGAAGAAAGCCTCTTCTAAACTTAGGTATTATTAAGAAAGACTATTTCCAATGTAAAGAATCTGAGCTAAAATTAGGTTTGGATTTACAAGGTGGAATGAACGTAGTTCTTGAAGTAAATAAAGGCGAAGTAGTTAAAACACTGGCTGGTCAAAATCAAATTGACAAAGATTTAATTGAAGCAGTTCGTTTATCTGAAATCACATACAAAAAGAGTGGAGGTGACTTCATCGATCTTTTTGCGCAGAATTTCAAAAACATTGCTCCAAACAAAAACTTAAGTTCACTTTTCAGCAATAGAGACAATAAAAGAATCACCTCAACATCATCTGATGCGGAAGTGGTAAATTATTTAAAAAATGAATTAAAAGACAAATCAGACAACACCCGTCAAATTATTGAAGCGCGTTTGAATGCTGGTAACATAAGCCAACCAAACGTTCAACAATTAGATGGTGGAAGAATTTCAGTGGAGCTACCCGGTGTAGACAATCCAAGCAGAATCAGAGCCTTATTAGAACAAAGCGCACGTTTAGAGTTCTGGCAAGTATATGGCAACAACGCTAAAAACCAATTCATTGGTTTCAAAAAGATATACGAGCCAATGAATGCTGCTTATGCCGCTAAACTTAGACTAAGCAAAGGCTATTCTGAAGAAGATTCTAATAAGCTTAAGTCAATTGCCTTAATTACAGATTCACTTAAAAGAGATACTGCACAAAGAGCATTTATGACAGAGAAGAACGCTAAAGATTCTTCTAAATTCCCTTTTGCTGAGGCAGGTCTAGTACCTTTACAAGATCAAAGTGGAAATATTGGTGAAAGCAGCATCTTGGCTAGAGCACCAAAAGAAGCCATCAACAAAATTAACAAAATGTTACAAGACGAATACGTTTTAAAAGCATTGCCAAAAGATGTTAAGTTTGTTTGGAGCGCTAAACCAGAATCTGTTTCTGATCAAATATTTGATTTATACGCCTTAAAAGCCAACAAAGATGGTGTGGCTTCAATGGGAAGTGGTGACGAAAACATTATAGCTGATGCGTTTGCTACCAACAACCAAACTTCTGGACAAGTTGAAGTAAGCATGAGTATGACCCAATCAGCTGCTCGCGATTGGAAAGAATTAACTAGAATTGCAGCACAAACCAGTGACTTCATTGCCATTGTACTTGACAATAAAGTGTTTTCAGCGCCAAGAGTTAACGAAGAAATTCCTAGTGGTAATTCTTCTATCTCAGGTGGATTCTCTGTGCTTGAAGCAAACGACTTAGCTAATATTTTAAAAGCGGGTAAATTACCAGCTCCAGCTGATATCGTTGCAGAAGATGTGGTTGGTCCAACTTTAGGTGCTGAATCAATCAAAAAGGGTATGAACTCTTTAATTATTGGTTTCATCGCTGTATTGGTCTTGATGTTATTTTACTACCAAAGAGGTGGTATCATTGCAACCATTGCCGTATTCGCTAACGTATTCTTCATTATTAGTATATTGGCTTCTTATGGTGCCGCATTAACCCTTCCGGGTATCGCAGGTATCGTATTAACAATTGGTATGGCGGTCGACGCAAACGTACTGATTTACGAACGTATTAAAGAAGAACTTCGAGAAGGTAAAATTTTAAGAAATGCAGTAACCAACGGTTTTGCCATGGCATTTTCTTCAATCATAGATGGTAACTTAACCACATTAATTGCTGCGATCATTATGACCTTCGTTGGTGCTGGTCCAGTATACGGTTTCGCTATTATCTTGATCATCGGTATCATTACCTCTTTATTTACTTCAATCTTCGTCTCTAGACTATTAATCGAACGTCGTGTCGACAAAGGTTTGGATGTTACTTTCTCTAATAAGTGGACCGCTAATCTAATGATTAATGCGAGCTATGACTTCATTAGCAGAAGAAAACGTTTCTACTTGTTATCTGCTTCAATTATTGTGATTGGATTCAGTGTTATGTTCTTCAAAGGTGGTTTGAGTACCGGTATTGACTTTAAAGGTGGATACGGTTACCAAATGCAATTAAGCACAGGATTACAAGCTGAAGACATCAAAGCTGCACTTGATAAAGGATTACCTGAAAGTAGCAACGAAGTAAAAACCATTGGTTCTGAAGGCCGTTATAAAATTGTAACAACATACAAAATCAACACTCCGAACGCAAATGCAGATTTGATTGAAGACGATGTAATTGCAGCATTAGCAACATTCAAAGCGACCAAAGCAAATATATTGAGCAGTGCTGAAGTTGGACCAACAATCGCTTCTAACATTAGAACAAAATCTATGTGGGTTGTTATTGTCTCAATCATTGCAATCTTCATTTACATTTTCATTAGATTCAAAAACATCGGCTTTGCTGTTGGTGCGATCATCGCCCTAATACATGACGTGTTAATGGTATTCGCAATCTTTGCGCTTTTGAAAGACATCGTTCCTTTCCCATTAGAAATGGACCAAAACTTTATCGGGGCAATTCTAACCATTATCGGATATTCAATTAACGATACGGTGGTAATTTTTGACAGGATTCGTGAAAACATGAACGAATACCGTTCTGAGCATGACAAAGCAAAAGTTATCAATTTAGCAATCAACCAAACATTAAGCAGAACCATTATGACTTCAGTTACCGTAATCGTAGTTATCTTGGTATTGTTCTTATTTGGTGGTGCTGCATTGAAAGGTTTCTCTTTGGCATTGTTAATCGGTGTAATAATGGGTAGTTACTCTACAATCTTTATTGCATCTCCAATTGTACTCGACTTGTTCAAGAAAGACAAGTCTATCATTAAGTAAATCTAAACTGAGTGGGAAATGTCAGTATGGAGAAGAAAACCAATAGAGTCCTTTCATTCTGATGCAAAGAAGAGTGAGTTAAATCGTGTACTCACTAAATGGGGCCTAACTTCTTTAGGAATAGGCGCCATTATTGGTGGTGGTATATTCACCCTTACAGGTATTGCGGCGCATGAATATGCAGGTCCTGCACTGGCTATATCGTTTATGTTGGCTGGTATTGCTTGTACTTTTGCTGCCTTGTGCTATGCTGAGTTTTCCTCAATACTTCCAGTAGAAGGTTCTGCCTATGCTTACTCATATGGAACAGTAGGTGAATTGTTCGCTTGGTTTATCGGTTGGAACCTCATCCTTGAATATATGATGGGCGCCACTACGGTTGCCGTAAGTTGGTCTGGCTACTTTGATAAACTCTTGCATTTGTTTGGCATTAACTTGCCATTATGGTTGGTGAATGACCCGACAACTGCCATTGAAAAAGCAAATGAACTTGGAATAGATCCTCCAGCCTTTGCTTTCAACCTTCCAGCTTTTGTTATCACTTGGTTGGTAACTGCAATCTTGGTAAGAGGCATAAAAGAAGCAGCCAAAACAAATAACCTCATTGTTATTCTTAAGGTTTCCGTTGTGATTTTTGTTATTGTAATGGGTGCTTTCTACATCAATGTAGACAATTGGTCGCCATTTATTCCTGAACAATTCATTGATGCAAAAGGTGTTGGTCACTTCGGATGGTCTGGTATTGGAACTGCTGCTTCAATTGTATTCTTTGCCTATATAGGTTTCGATGCGGTTTCAACCCAAGCGGGTGAAGCTGTAAACCCTAAGAAAGATGTTCCGTTTGCCATTATCATGTCATTGCTTATTTGTACAGTCCTATACATCTTGGTTTCCTTGGTGTTAACTGGAATGGTAAAATACGATACCTTAGACATCAAAGCGCCAGTGGCCTCTGCATTCTCAAGTATTGGACAACCATGGGCAGTTTACATTATAACCATTGCTGCCGTAGCCGGATTAACCTCCGTTATGATGGTGATGATGCTGGGACAAACCAGAATATTCTTAGGTATGGCCAAAGATGGTTTATTGCCTAGAAATTTATTTGGCAGTGTTCACCCTAAATTTAAAACGCCATTTAAAAGTACAATACTTGTTGGAGCTATCGTTTCAATAATTGCTGCCTTTACACCAATTGATAAAGTTTCTGAAATGTGCAGCATGGGAACCTTACTTGCATTCTCTATGGTTTGTTTGGCTGTATGGATTTTACGTGTAAGAGAACCTAATTTAGAAAGACCTTACAGAACACCCTATTTGCCAGTGATTGCAACACTTGGTATAGCGGCCAACATCTTGTTGATGTTACAAGTTAGAGTTGGAACATGGTATACTTTCATTGCGTGGGGAGTCTTGGGTATTTTGGTGTATTTCTTATACAGCCGAAAGAGAAGCAATCTTCACCCAGGCAATGAGCACCAATTAGACAAATAAGAACAATAAAATATTTAATAAAAAAGCCAGGTCATAAGATTTGGCTTTTTTATTTCATTTCATTCGCTCAAGTTAATTGGATTCTCTAGTCTTACTCCATACGAAATATTTAATTATAGATACGATCCATTCTTTTAGAATTTCAAATGGCATTTAAATCCAATAAACAAGTGGCGTTAGCAAATAGATGCCTATTGGTTTTTAGGCGCTTAAACCAAGCTTAAAATGCAATTAAAATAGACTTACTTGCTATTACACCAGTAGAAATTAATCCTCGTC
>JBIKPR010000084.1:0-8844 GCA_044357345.1 Bacteroidia bacterium | reverse complement strand
CAATGGACGAAACAACAATAGAAGCGATACCAAGAATAATTAATTGATTTCTCCACCTAGAAAATAAAGCGACAACATCTTTAAATGTGATGAGTCCATTGCCTATTTCTTCAAACTGATTTTGCATATCTGTAAATTGGGTTTACTTAAGTCTGCAAAAATAGGTTTTTTCGAATGGAAAGTGTCTAACAGAATGTCCACTTTTTTATTGTGCAGTTTTCTTAAAAAAACCCATCAACTTATCCATATCAATTAGTTTCAATAGTACACTAAAGACCAAAGCAGCAGAGGAGAAAAGAAAAAGAATTAAATATATACTAGTCAATGACTTAATTAAAAAATATACCCCTATTAATGCAAGCGTTAATCCTAAAAATTTCAAAATAATCAATACAGGTAATTTGAATTTAAACAAGAACATACAGCGCCAGATACAAAGGATTGCAAAGACAGTTTGGGTGATCAATGACCCAATAGAAGCACCAAATGATTGATATTCTGGTATTAATAAATAATTAATCGCCACATTGGTAATTAAAGCTGTTAAGGCAAATGCATTCATGTACCAAATATCTTTTTTAGCGGTGAGCAAGGTACTGAAAACAAAAATTAGAGACATTGGAACAAAGGCGAGCATAATGTTTCTAAAGACCCTTGTGGAGACAATCAAGTTTTCCTCTATGGTAAAATTGTAAAGTGTATTGAGAATGCTCTCAGCAAACAAATAGCAAGCTAATGAAGCGGTAATTGAAATAATGAGGAGAAGGTTTGCCGACAAATTAACCAATGGTTTTAAATCTAATTTATCTTGAATCATTTTAGCAAACATTGGCAAAAGCAGTCCCGCAAACAACATGGCAAACATGGCCGCTGCATCGAGAAGTCTAAAACTTTGGGCATAAATACCTGCATGAAAAGACGCATCTTTTAGCATGGCATTCATCATTGTTACATCAATGCGGGTGTAAAAATTCATCAATGTAAACAAAAGTGCATAAGGAAGACTTTTTACCAATAACGACTTTAGTTTAATTGATGTCAAACCTTGGCTTATCAAGTTGATTTTTGCCCACAATTTTATATTGATGGATAAAGCGATAGAGAAACTAATACAAGAAGCTATTAACTGCGCGAGTACAAAATTAAAAACACTAATTTGATGGTTTAAATAGAAAAAAACACAAATTAGAATGGCGAAAAACTTATCACTTACAGACAATAAACTGTCGACCGTATACAAATGCAGACCATTGATATTGCTTCGTAAATACAAAACAAAACTGCTAATAATCTGATTGGCTATCAAAACCATGAGTATATCTTGCGGCAATGGAATGCTCGATTGCATTGCCAGTCCAATTACAAGCAAAAAATAAAGTGATGATAATATCCCTTTTAGTACGAATATGCTTTTGAAATTATTTTTAAAGAAATTTTCATCCGCTGCAACGGAAGTATTGTTGAAATTTTGAATACCTAAATCTAAAACGATGTTAGCGATCAATGTAAGATTGAGCACCAAATAATACTCCCCGTAGCTAGAGCCCAATAAATTTTGTGCCTCACGGTCGATCAACAGGAGCCAAGCAGGCTTGATGATTAAATTGAGCGCTTGCAAAAGCAATAGGTTTTTTAGAAATATTTTTCTCACGGTTTAAGGCAAATGCAAATTAAGCGAATTTTAAATTAAACAAACCTAGGAGCTGCAATAAAGTCTCTATTTATCTATTAAATTGCCTCAAAATACAAATCAAATGTAAATTTTTCTTTCTATTATTGAGAATACAATAAAAATGTTTAATTTTGCCTCAATATAATCATTATGGGAAAAGGAGACAAACGTTCAAAAAAAGGTAAAATCAATATTGCAAGTTACGGCGTAACAAGACCTAGACCAGCAGTTGCACTTAAGAAAAAAGTGGATGCAGCTAAAGCTGAGCCAAAAGTAAAGAAAGTAAAAGCGGTTAAAGAAGTTAAACCTGCTGCCGCTAAGAAAACAGTTAAGAAAAAAACTGAAGAATAATATTTGTTTACAAAACATAAAAAAAACCATCAATATTTTGATGGTTTTTTTTATGTCAAATATTTATTAGTTTTTGGGTTCTAACAATTTGAAGAACTGATCGAGTTCAGGAATAATAACAATTCTGGTTCTTCGGTTGAGTGAACGGTTGTTGTCGCTATCATTTGGCACAATGGGCATAAACTCACCCCTGCCTGCTGCTATCATACGGGTTGGATCGATGCTGAAATTATTTTGAAGAGTTCTTACCACGGTTGTTGCTCTCAAGACACTTAAATCCCAATTGTCTTTCATGGTTTTATTGATCATTGGTTTGTTGTCGGTATGACCTTCAACCATGAATCTTATTTCTGCTTGACCATTTAAGACTTTAGCCACTTTACCAAGTACAAGCATGGCTTCAGGAGTTAACGTGTAACTTCCTGAAGAGAACAGGAGTTTATCAGACACAGAAATAAACACGGCACTGCCTTCTATCTTTATTTCTACATCCTCATCATTTACATCTATTAATGCACCTTTAAGATTCATTACCAAAGCTAGGTTCATCGAATCTTTTCGAGCCATTGCTATTTGCAGGTCTTTAATGTATGCATCCTTACTTGAGAGATTCTCTAATGACTTTTTAATACTCTCAGCTTGCGTTTTAGTAATTACAGACAATTCACTTAATTGGTTTAAAAGTGCGTTACTGGTTGCTTTTAATCTAATAACTTCTGATTCTAAATTTTCTATTTCAGCTTGATTTTTTTGTTTATCTGCCAAACATTGGTCAAGTTGGTGGATGACCATTTCAACCGAATCTCTTAAAATTTCGACACGGGCAATTTGCGATTTATATTTCTTTTTACTGACACAGGAGATTATGAGTAAACTAAGAAAAAAAAACAGTACAATTTTAAATTTATTATTAGACATACGTTGTTGTTAAATTGTACTCAATCAAAAGTTGTTCCAAAAAAAAGGCTCCCATAAAGGGAGCCTTTCAAATAATATTAGGAAATAAAATTATTGTTTGTATTGGAAAGTGTAAGTATCATCTTCAGCTCCTACATCATCGGTAACAGTATCGATAGCGATTAGGTAATAGAATGTAGAAGAACCTCTGTTGACCTTAGCAATGATTAATTTGCCATCATCGATACCAGCAACGGTAGTGGATTTGCCAGCAGTTGCATTCCAAGCATCAATTACATCTTGTTCAGATACAAATTGAGTGTATACTTTGCTGTTTAGTTTACCATCAACACCTGAAATTACGAATTGAGTTCCGTTTTGTGATTTCCAAGATCTTAAAAGAGTTGAAGAAATAGAAGCATCAACAATGTCTCTATCAGCAATGTTGGCAGTACCAGCAGCAGTAATTGGTGTTCCTTCGAATAAATCGAAAGCACTGAAATTACCAGGAGTAGTAGCTTTTAAACTGTATACCAAACCAGTACCTTGATCAGCTAAAGGACCAAAAGCAATGATTTCAATTTTAGCAGAAGAAGTGGTTGCATCTTTATTAGTCGCATAAGCAGTAAAGGTATAAGTACCTTTATCTTGTGGCAACACAAAATTGTATGTTCTGTTGGCTGCAGTTACCGAACCAGAGAACAAAGAATCAGTTCCGATAATTTGTTCAGCTTGGTTGTTGAATTTAACGGTCATCTTAGTGCTTTTTAAGTTGATGGTTGAAGTCAATTTAACACCAATTTTAACGGCTGAACCAATTACTTTCTTATCATTAGCGAAAGTAAATCCAGAGAAAGTACCTGTATTTGTTTGAAATTCAATAGATGGTTTTGGAGTTGTGTCAATTGTTCCGCCGCCAGTAGTTTTGTCACCGCATCCGGTAAATAGCGTGCCAGCTACTAATAGTGCCATCGCTGAATAAAGTAATTTTTTCATAAATCTTTTTAATAATAATGTTATTATGATGCAAATATAACAAATTCCACTTACAAATTAATTATTCAGTGAAATTCAAACGACAAGTTTTTAACATTCAATTGCCCTTAGATTTTTTCAAATCTTGGCATTGTGTATCCATCAATTGTTATTGGTTCTAAAAACATATTTAAGGGTCGCACCCACAAGGAACCTTCTCCATACAATTGTTTGTAAAGCACCAATTCTTCTAAGGTTTCGGAGTGTTTTACAATACCAATCACCTCATACAAATTGCCTTTGTAGTGTTTATATTTGCCTAGTTCAATGCGCATTTTACATTCTATTAGGTGCCTGAATTCCCAACATCAGCAAAGATTGTTTGATGGTTTCTGAGGTTTTTCGAGCCAGTAAAAGTCTGAAACGTCTTTTGTTAACATCCGCCTCTTTTAAGAACGACACGTCGTTGTATACGCGGTTAAATGCCTTTGCAAGATTCAATGAGTATGTGGCTATAAGTGATGGACTGTAAGCTATCGCAGCTTTTTGCAATTCTAATGTATACGTATCCAATACTTTGATTAAATTAATTTCGGTATCGTTGGCACTTTTGATGTCAAATTCAGAATTTAAGTCATCTGAACTTGCCGCATTTAACATGCTGTTGATGCGTGCAAATGTGTATTGCACAAAAGGTCCAGTATCGCCTTGTAAATCGATTGACTCTTCAGGGTTAAACAACATTCTCTTTTGAGGATCAACTTTTAACATGAAAAACTTCAACGCGCCCAATCCCAATGTTTTGTGTAATTCAGTTTTCTCCTGCTCAGGCATGTTGTCTGTTTTGCCCAATTCCTCAGTTTTGGCTTTTGCGGTATCAATCATTTCTTGCATCAAATCGTCTGCATCAACCACAGTGCCTTCCCTACTTTTCATTTTACCAGATGGTAAGTCGACCATACCATAACTCAAATGATACAAACCATTGGCCCAAGTTTTACCCAATTTCTGCAGAATTAAAAACAAAACTTTAAAATGATAATCTTGCTCATTGCCTACAACATATATACTTTTGTCGCAGGCGTAGTCCTTATATTTCAAGTCAGCAGTTCCAATATCTTGAGTGATGTAAACAGAGGTTCCATCGCTTCTAAGTACCAATTTCTCGTCAAGTCCCTCATCTCTCAGATCAATCCACACGCTGCCATCGTCTTTTTTATAGAAGACATTCTTATTCAAGCCCTCTTCAATAAGATTTTTGCCTAGTAAGTAGGTATTACTTTCGTAATAATATTGATCAAAATGAACGCCTAAGTTTTTGTATGTAATTTCAAAACCAGCATATACCCATGCATTCATTTTTTTCCAAAGTTCGATAACCTCAGAATCTCCAGCCTCCCATTTTCTTAGCATTTCTTGGGCTTCAAGTATCAAAGGTGCTTGTTTCTCCGCCAAGGCTGATTCCATTCCAGAATCAAGTAAAAGTTTTATTTCAGTTTTGTAGTGTTTGTCAAACTCAACATAATATTTACCAACCAAATGATCTCCTTTAAGTCCGCTTGATTCAGGTGTTTCTCCATTTCCATACTTTTGCCAAGCAATCATGCTTTTACAAATATGGATGCCCCTATCATTAATCAAATTGGCTTGTGTAACTTCGTAACCATAGGTTTTAAGTATTGTTGAAACACTATAACCCAATAGATTATTTCTAATATGACCAAGGTGCAATGGTTTGTTCGTATTAGGAGAAGAATACTCCACCATAACCTTTCCTTTAGGCTCTAAAACTTTTAGATTATCAATTTCCTTGAATTTTTCGATCCAATAAATTTGGCTAAATCCAATATTTAAAAACCCTTTAACGACATTGTACGATTCAATTTCGCTCAAATTGTTTTTTAAATATTCACCAATCTCATTTGCTGTTTGTTCAGGATTTTTTTTAGATGTTTTCAGGAACGGAAACGTTACAAAAGTAAAATCACCTTTAAAATCTGCATTTGTTGGCTCTAATTTAATTGCATCAAGGTCAACCGATGCACCATATAAATGATTCAAAGCATTGCAAATTCCCGATTTCAAAAGCATATCCATTTCCATGGCGCGAAGATAATTATTTGCTTATAGTATTCACAAATAATTGAAAATCAAAAATAAAATCTTTAATAACGTTTGGAAAACACTACACAATCATTCGTTCAAATGCCTTTTTATATTTCATAGAAACCGGCACTTGGGTATTGGTGTTTTTGAGGTGTAACTTATATCCTCTGGCATTACCCGTAACATGAATAACCTTGTTAATATTCACAATAAAACTTGGATGACATTGCATAAGCTCTTCATTGTTAAAAAGCGTTGAATGTATTGAATGCAAATCCGTATGAACATAGGTATTCGAAACCACATTGAATTCAGATGTGTACATTTCAAATCCAGATTTATCAGAATGAATATAAATTAAGTCATCTAAATGCAAAGGCGTATTCAAGTTTTCGTTAGAAATCTGGATTAGAATTGAATCGTCCATTTCAGACGATTTCAATTTGTGAACTTTAGAAAACGAATTCAATTTGGCATTTAACTTTTCAGCCTTGTTATGGTACAACTTTCTCCATCTTGCTTCATTGTAAATAACAATTAAAAACATTAAAATGGTCCCTAAGAACATAGTCAAAACCTCAAATTCTAAAATATCGATTTTTGAAATCGCTTTGTATTCATTGCTTGTTGCAAATATTGCATTAAAAATTCCTATGGTCAATATATTCGCAAAAACCCATTTAAATTCTTTTTCAATGGTCCAAAAATCTTCATTAAAACAATTTTTGTTAAATTTTATGATTAAATAATTCGAACCTAAAAGAATCACAACCAATACCACTCCATAGATGCTTACTTTTAATGAAAAATCCGGCCTTATTTCATTAATGCCTAAGTTAGACAAGAAATACAAGCATGAAGCAATATAAATAGCAAATGAAATTAAGGTAAAGCTTCTTCCTTTTAAATTCGGAAAAAAGACATACGGATATTTAAGAAATTTAAGCAAAGTGTGTGTGTTTTAGTTGCTCAAAAACTAAAAAAATTCTCAATTTATAATTTTTAAGCACTGCAAAATAAACAAAAAACAATCAAATCTCCAAAAAACTTTGTAAAAATACCCATTTTCAAATAAAATAATTTATTATTAAAGAGAAGTTAAAAATACAAAACTCTAAAAAACAAATATTTACAAAAAAACGAAGATTTTAATGACTTAACTCAGTCTTCTAAATAGCCAAATTTGCCAGCATGGTAATCGCGAAAGGCTTGAATTAATTCGGTTTTGGTATTCATAACAAAAGGCCCATTGGCGATAATCGGTTCGTTAATTGGTTCGCCGCTTAACACCAATACACATGATTTCTCTAAAGCTTGAATATGAAACGTCTCACCCTTGTTTTCAAACAACACCAAATGGTTGGTTTCGATTTTTTCGGACTGATTAACCGTAACCTCTCCTTCTATAACTATGAGTAGGGTATTGTAATGGGCTGGGAATTCAAATTCACTTGAACAATTTTCTTCAATATGGGCATTGTATGCATGCAGAGGGGTAAAAGTTTGTGCAGGACCATCAATGCCCTTGTAATTGCCTGCAATGACTTCAATATGTCCGGCTGAATTAGGCAGGTTATAGCTTTTTATTTTCGACCGATCAATGGCTTGGTATTTAGGTTCAGTCATTTTAAATTTTGAAGGCAAATTGATCCACAATTGAACCATTTGAAACAATCCACCTGATTTACTAAAAGATTCTTCGTGGTATTCTTTATGCAGAATTCCAGAGGCTGCGGTCATCCACTGCACTTCACCTTCACCGATTATTCCACTATTTCCTGCACTATCATGGTGAGCGACTTTACCTTTATAAGCAATAGTTACTGTTTCAAATCCTCTGTGGGGATGCACGCCTACCCCTCTTGGCGTATCGGTTGGCCCAAACATCATTTTCGAATTATAATCCAGCATTATAAATGGATCCATTCGAAGCATGTCTAATCTGTAAACAGAAGGAATGAAATTATGAACTCTAAAACCATCACCAACCATGTGAGGCGCTGGAGCAGCAACTGTTAGTTCTATTTGTTTAATACCCATATTAATTAATGGATACGAAATTATAACTTAGACCTAATGGAAATCTTATTTCAGATTAAGAAATTACTCCCAAATCAATTTAACCACACCGTTTAATATAGGCTCATCTTCGTCTTTTCCTAAATATCGGTAATTTAATATATAATAATAAGTACCATCAGGACATTCTTCACCAGTATTGTTCAGATGGCCGTTCCAATCGTAATTTGTATTGTCGCTTTCAAAAACCTTTACACCCCATCGATCGTAAATAACCAAATGATAATTTGCTACATTTTTGGTGTAAATATTGAAAACATTGTTTCCTTGTAGACCTTCCTTATCGGTGCCAACAAATCCATCATTTCCAGAGGGTGTAAAAACATTTGGTGGTAAAATTGCAAATTCAAAATCATTGTATATTTTTTTACAAATAGTGTCTTTACATCCAAGCTCATTCTCGGCTTCCAAACAAATCCAATTTTCCCCAGGATGTGAGATAAAGTTTTCACAAATGAGGCGATCAGGTTCGTCTTGACGAGCATTGGCCTTAAATTCCAATTTTCCAGGTTTGATGTCTTTATCGTGAAAGAATCCCCATCTATAGCTAATGGCCCATTGGGATGTATTGGTAAAGCAGTATTTTGGTTTTTGAGACTCGTCAATCGTAAAGTCAGCTTTTACACTGTCGGCTACTACCCATAATGAGTGGAAATCAGGACAAAAAACGCCATTAACCCCATTGGTATCAGGCAACATTTTAAGCAAGAATTTACCTCTTTTTTTCAGCGAAAAATCATAAAACAAAGAATTTGATTGGTTCT
>JBIKPR010000031.1:0-29027 GCA_044357345.1 Bacteroidia bacterium | reverse complement strand
GCAAGAATAGTAAAGAATACAGCAATTAAAATGAAAGGAGTTGTAGCAATAGAAAGAAAGCTACTGATACTAATTTACACACTCTGGAAAAGCGAAGAAGTATATGACCCGGATAGGTATAAAAAAATCGGGTCAGCCATAAAGGCCGACCCTACCGAGCTGGATCAAGTCCGCTCTATTGAATTACAAAGATAAAAAAAAATCGCTTTTTTTTAAAATCCTATTTGGAAATCAACACAGAATCTATCCCGATAGCTATCGGGACCTAAATCTTCACCTCAAGCACCGGATGAATCTCCGCTGAATTCTCGGCGTGTCCAAGACCATGACCGGCTTTATCAAAAAACAGTATGCCTGTGACCGTTATCTTGGGCTTATTGGGAAAAAACTTTGTTTGGGTAGTAGGAGGACCAAAAGCCAAGTCGATGGTTTTGCGCGCATCGGCATAGAGTTTAATGAGTTCAGGATTGTTTTTAATTGCAGGATGTTGGGCAAAAGGAATTTCTGCTATCATGGTGCTGCTGTCAACTGGGTCCATCAATACCAAATGGTAGTCGCCATCCGCTTCTCGGCTATAAGCCAAAAGCAAGGCATGTACTTGTACTTTCACTTTTTCAGATGCAGCGCGTTTACCACTGTCGAGCTCATGTGGTTTTGGCTTGGGCGTATGAACCGACTTGCTTAAGAAAGCGACAGTGCTGGTTTTTATTGGCAAATGCAAAACCCTTTGAGCAGCCGAATCAGCCAATACCTTAACGGCACCGCGGTAAGCCTGTGCATGCAAAGCAGACGCATTTAAAAGCACAAATAAGTAAAATACAAACCGCATAAAATTGTAACGCATAAACCTTGGGAAAGGTATGCCAATTTAATGAATAAAAACAAAAGCCATCGATCTTAGACCGATGGCTTTTGTTTTCTCCGTTTTGGTTTGATTAAAGAGCGAGCAACCGGACGGCCCCTCGCTCAATTTACACAAATACACAAAAGGAGATCTATTTACGAGCAGTAAACTTTATTTTAATTAGTTCTTTAATAGACGGATGATTTTAGTTTCGCATTCAGCAATTGCAATATAGTAAATGCCAGGATTAAATGAAGCGATATCTATCGTTTGAGAAACGCTTGCAATTAATGTTTGGTTGTACACCAAGGCACCCATTGCGTTCAATATTTGAACATTCACCTCACCTGAAACATTGTTTTCTGTATTGATGTTTAGAACATCTTTGGCTGGATTAGGGAATACGTTTACATTTAAAGTTGACGCTTCGGAGAAGTTTACCACAATGGCAGCTAAAACATTATTTTTCTGCCCGAAAATTGCATTTTTTCATATTTTAATCCGTATTTTAGTGGAAAAGGATTTTAAAAAATGACAGAAAACAAGGGTTCATTTATTAGGCCTTTTCCACTCGTTCGCTATAGCCCAAAATTGCTTGTCCTGCATTTATATGCCAGGTTTGGCTTCCGCTGGTCGCATTAAAATACCTTGGCCACCCATTTTTGGGGCTGCCGCTGCCAAGTGGGGCAGACATTCCGTGAAAATTAATTCTCTCTAGAATTCTAAGCACACGAAAAAAGCCAACATAATAATATGCTGGCCTTGATCAAGTCTCCCAAGTGGTTTTTAAATATGAGCGAGCAATCTGATGATCACCCGCTCAATTTACACAAATACACAAAAGAGGATTTGTTTACGTGAAGTAAACTTTATCTTTAGTCCATTATTAGTTCTTTAATAGACGGATGAATCTTTATATTAAGTGTGTTTCTTTGATTTTTATCAAATAGTGTATTTCTAATTTCAAAGGTAAGTATTTTTACTTATCCAAAAAACTAAGTACATAAACTTATTAACAATTTATCATGTCGCGAAAATGTAGGGTCATCAACGCTCATACCAAAGAATATATGCTTTTAGAAACCTAAAAACAAAATAATTCTATTATTAAAATGAAAAAAACATCGTAAAATTTCTAAAAATAAAAAAAATGATCAAAAAAAAACATCAGAATTAATTGATAGCTTTTTTAAATTAAGCAATTTGGTTTTTAAATATGAGCGCGTAATCTGACGATCACCCGCCCATTTTACACAAATACACAAAAGGAGAACTGTTTACGAGCAGTATACTTTAGCTTTTGTCCATTATTAGTTCTCTAATAGACGGATGATTTTTCGATTCAACTTCAGCGACTACCGTTACCCAATTAGCCACTTTTTTGAGCAAAAAAGTACTTATACTTGGCCCTGTTTTAAAGTTTATTTTTAAATAAATTGAAAGTTTTTATTTTTTGACCCAAGTTGTCAAAAAAAAGCTGGTTATTTGCATCAAATTAAAACTATGAACTACACTATCATATATTTCATCACCCGTTTAAGTTGTCTGCTAAACACATTCTTTCTAAGAGCACATTCGTAAGAGGCGTACAATGTAAAAAGTCATTGTTCCTCAACCGCTATAAACCAAAGCTTAAAACGCCTCACGATTCCATTACAATTGATCTCTTTAACAAAGGCCGCGATTTCGAAGCCTTATTTAAAGCGCAATTTCCAAATGGCATAGACCTTGGCTTAAAACTTGGTAAAAGCATTAGCAAATACCCAAGCCATACTGAAAGCATTCTTGAAAACAACCAAACAGTTACCATTTTTGAAGCCGGCATAATACACAACGAGGTACTTATTCTAACGGATGTGCTCCATAAAGAAGGCAGCGCCTTTAGTATTTATGAAATAAAACTCTCACGAACCTTATCCGATACGATTAAATGGGACCTGGCTCTTCAATATTATGTCTGTAAATCTGTACTCAAAAACATCAAGGCTTTTAATGTGGTTTTGCGTGAAGAACAAAATGGCTTCAACATCATCGACCTAAAAGATGAACTGGAAGAGCGGCAAACGGAAGTAATTGCCAATATTTCTGAATTCAAAGCGGTACTCGCTTCCAAGTCTGAACCAATTGTGTCCATAGGCGAACATTGCAACAAACCTTACGCTTGCGATTTTAAAGCCCATTGCGAAAACAACATCAACCTATTTAGTTGAGTCATTTTCATGCATGCTATAAGTGTATCAATATTTATACACTCAAGAAGCAAGTGTCAATACTGAGACACTTGAAACAATAATTATAACACTTCAAAAAGCTTATTTTTGTTTCGAATATATATTGCATCGGATTCAAAAACCTGTAAGATTATTCATTTCACACAGAAATATAGACTATAAGAAGGGGTTTGCTAACACAAACCCCTTCTTGTTTAGATTCAATTCTTGCTTACATTTAAGAATAGAATAAAGCTATAATCAAGCAAGCTTTACAACTACGCCTGCACAATATCCAATAAACCCCAAACAGAAAAAATCTAAAAATCACTATAATTGGTGAGTTATTTAAAGTTATAATGTTCTTGATTTGCTGAACTATTAAACAAATGTTTATTTTTAAATACTTGACTATTAGTTTATTAAATAAAATATATAGCTATTTACACATATAAACTAGTAATTGCAATAAAAAACCAAATGAAAAAGAACCTAATCACAAGCTGCTTTATATTAATAAGTGGCTTAATTTCAATCGTTTCATGTCCAAAATCCTAACTATACCCTAAACGCTAGATTCATCCCGTAGCGTGACGGAACGCAGTGTAGTCTCTGCTACAGGGACCCTATACCATAGTTTCATAACGTCGTCGTATTTCCCCTTAGTATATCTTGAATAACCACTTTGTAGGTTTTGCCAACAGAAAAAATTTGTTTGTTGCGCATTTCAACTTCATGGAAGTCTATCGTATCGATGTGGTTGATGTTGATGATGTAGGAGCGGTGAATTTGTTTGAATTCAGCAAATGGCAATTCACTGAGAAGAGACTTCAAACGTTTAAATACCAGTATTTCTCTTTTTTCTGTAAGATGCAAGCGCAGGTATTCGCCCTCTGCTTCTATGCTTATTAGTTCGTCGAAGGCTACGCGGTTAAATTTGTTTTTACCCGACTGAACAAAGAAAAAAGTGAGTTCCCTTTGGTTGATTTTTAGTTGTATTTTGCGGTGTGCGAGTTCCAAAGCGGTGTATAGAATTTCTGGCTTAATGGGCTTGGTGATAAAATGCAAAGCCTCGTTGGCAAAAGCAGGCAGTGCATACTGGGGAAATGAACTAATCAATATAAGCTCTGGCCTGTTCTGTAACTTGGGCCAATGGGTGAACAAATTACCGTCTGAAAGTTTCACGTCAGCGAAGACCAAATCGACCTTATGTTGTTTATGAAAATCGTTAAACTGATCGAATCGACAAAATGAATCACGCTCAGAAAATCGTGCATCTGATTTTAAATACAAACGCAATGTTTCTAAATCAGAAACTTCGTCTTCTATAATTACATAGCTAATCATTAAGTTTTGTTTTTCAAGTTGCAATATGAAGTATTTTAAAATACCTTACAAGGATTTGGGCCTTTGTCCACACTATTCACAATTTCATGTTTTAAAGTTGTCCGTTCGTATGAGTAAACCTTATGTTCATTGAAAAATGTTGATTTATAGACCTTCATGTCTAACATTTCAGAATTAGACTAATTTGAAATCTTTAAATTCACTTGTAATTTACAAGTATAACTTGTAAAGTTTTTTGGAAGGCAAAATGGCAATAAGGGATGACACAACTTTTAAAAATAAGATAAGTGAAATTTGAAATCTTTAAAAATTGCTTAAAATTCTAGTTTGAGAAAAAATACCAAAATAGTAAAACAATGAGCAACAGCGATACTGCTATGAAAATGATTTTGGTTTTATTGCTTTTCTGTGGCTTAATTTCGGGCATATCATCAATCGAGTATCTTTCCTCCATAGTCAAATTAATTGGCTCAACGTCCTTATAGGAATATGACGCAAAAAACGAACCGGAAATTGTAAAAACCTCATCTAATTCCGACTCAATCTCTTGGTCGATCATACTAAATTTGTCCCTCCAATATTTGCGTTGTTGTAAAATAAAAACCTGTTCAATTTCAATATCTGTAAGTGATAATTCTGATTCAAATATCTTGCCTTGAGGCTCAGTTATCGAATTGTATTTTCTAAAACTGACACCCTTTAAGCGCTCTAATTCTAAATCAAATACTTTATTTTTATTTTTGGCTAAGCGGAGCAAATCTTTTGAAAAGAAACCAGATACATAAAGTTTTGCTAAGTCCTTAGTGATTTTGTATAGCGCATCCTTTTGATCAAACTTTCCAATTAGATAATTTGCTTTGCCTAAGAGTGAATTTAAAACCGTTTCGTTGCTATTTAAAACACAGTATTCAAATATCTCACTCAGTAAAAATTGATATTGTCGCTCGCCATAGAAATCCACCAATTTCTGCTTGGAATCTAAAAACAGATTGGCCTCAATGATTTGCTCTATTTCTTTGTCTAGTATATTTGATTTCATGAGAACAAAACATTAGAGGTTAATATTTTTAAGCGCTTCTGGCATCTGGCCTTTTGATTTTTCGCATTGTCTGCATTGCTGTAGTCCATTTCATAGGCAATGCGGTCCATTCTCTGCTTTAAATAAAAACAACGCAAAAGAATTTCATAGCATTTTCCACCAGCGTCCTTCATTGAATTTAAGGCCTTATATATTGCGCGCATTTTAGGACTATTTTCTAAGTCAATGGGCTCAAGAACATCGACAATATCATCGTGCTCAAATTCACCATCAAAGTCAACAAAACGACCTGCCTTGCGCAAGCGTTCACGCAACATATTGCGGGCTACCGAATTCAAATAGGTTTGGATTGAACAACTTAGCTCAAAGTTTTCTACTCTGCAAATTTTCTCATAAAACACTAAAACCGCATCGTGGTAGATGTCTATATTCTCATCTTGGTTTTGCAAACTGTTTAAGTAAGACAGACAGTAATTGCGGTGCTGGGTGTATAAAAGGTCCAAGCCATTGGTATCTTCTTTTAAGCTAGCTATTAATTCTTCATCGCTATACTGCCTGTCACTATTTTGCATTTGTGTATTTTATTTCCCTGTTAATTTTTTCCAGAATGATTTGTTGCTTCCTGAATTTACTTGAGTTACTTTCTTATTGTTCACTTGGGTTGAAGGAATGGTATCATTCAAATCAAGCGCATCGTCATCTTTAAACATATTCCCCATGCTAAAAAGGGATTTTGAAGAACTTGCCATATACATTTTTCGAGCTGATTTTTCTTTTGCAAACATCATACCCATGCCCGACTCACTTTTGTCGAAGGCCATATGGTTGTTAATGGACAATTTCTCCGCCATTTTTTCTACATCATGGTCGGCGCCTATGTAAGTAAATGTCCAATTTTTTTCTTTTAAAGATTCGACGAGTTTTTTGATTGTTGAACCAGAGTAAATTCGAGAAGCGTTTTCCTCACCGTCTGTCAAAATACTTACAAAGACGTGCACGTTGTCCTGGTTGGTAATGAACTTATCCAATTTAGTAAGCGAAAATCCCATAACGTCAAAAAGTGGGGTTCCACCATCAGGACTGTAGTTTTTTACATTTAATTCCTGCAGTCTATTTACATCCTCCATAAAATGCATCTCTTTACTTACTATTGAATTAAAAGAGACAAAACTGATGCTGTGTTCTTGTTGCGGATTCTCTTGTTTAAGTTCTTTAATGTTTTTAACAATTTCGTTAAAACCTTGAATGATGCTATTTCTAATGCCGCCCATTGATCCACTTTCATCTAGAATAATTAGATTGTGAACTTTTTCGTTGTTTGATTGATTTTGATCCATACTATTTTAATTAATAATTATAGATTAATGTCAAAAGCGAAAAAAGGTAACCATTGAAATAATTTTTTTTAATTATTATTTTTATTGGGTTCGCCCTTCAGCGCACTTACTGTCAATCCTAGTCCAATAAGCACATCTAAAATGTTCCACAGTGATCTCCCCAAAGATATTTTAATTAGTGGCTGAAACAGAATAGCCAAAAGTATACAAACTATAAGCTCGGTTTTTTTATCTTCTTGATGAGCCTCAAAAGCTAGGTATGAGAATCCAAGCATTGCACACAAACGGACAAATTGGTAATAAGCATAGGGCCAATTGAATACACATAAAAGCAATAGAATCGCAAGAATTAACTTGATGGGTTTTTGCATGGTAACAATTCTAGAGAAAAATTTTATTGAGAAGTAGAATTGTTGGCATTTTTACTCTCAATCATGGCATCTAACTTTTTATTGATTTCCCTAATAGATATGCTAATTTGAGCTTGGGTCATAATCTCTTTAAACCGGGCATTGTGCTGGGCTGCTTTTGCCGATGACTTTTTACCTGGGGGTCTACCCTCATTAAGCATGGTGTATAAGTCTACGTTAAATACCTCGCAAATTTCAGTTAAACGCTCTATTGTGATTTTCTCAGGCACATTTTCCATTTGAGAATAGGCCTGTTGGCTCACTTTTAGTTTTTTAGCCACATAACCCTGACTAAAACCTAGTGAGCTCCTTACTCTGCGAATTTCACGACTTAAATTCAATTGTTTTTTCATGGGTTAAAACCATGCGTTCATATGAATAAAGTGTCAGTTGATTGAACGTCAAACTATTGCTTTAAACATAAATAAATGCAAAACAATTATATTGAATATTTTTGACAAGTCAGGTCAATTATAAAATTGTGAAAATAAAAATAATTTTAAAAATTATCGAGGTCCAATAATTTTATCTTTTGTCTTTTGTAAACCCTTACAGCCATTGTCAGAAAGTTAAACAAAAAAGGATTTAAAAGTCTAAAAAAAATTAAATTCTACAAGTATTACTTGTTATTTACAAGTATTACTTGTGAAAATAGATATCAAAAAGAACATTTTGTTAAGGTAAAATCAACAAAGAAAGAACCTTTCTTATTAAAAATGATTGAAAACCAGTTGATTGCTCTCTTTATTTTAAACCAATTAAAAAAAACACTTAGACAATTATTAAATCTGATTTTTTTCATCTTAAAAAATCCTGCTTCAAGCCAACAGTGTTAATTCTAATCCAAAAATAACTTTTGGTGAATATGATGTCTTAATCTCATTCAAGCACCCAGATTTGAAGTCAAATTACCTATACCTCAAGCATCATCGCCATCCCCATCATCTTGTTTTGTCTCCTTTACATATTGCTCATACCCATCACGGTCTAGATAATATTCCCAAGTTTCGCCATCTCCAATGGAATGCAAAAATTCTTCAGGATAGTCTCCATATTCAGACGAATTAATCCATTCTAAGTTATTGGTATTTTCGTTATTGACCTCAATAAAGTCTAATAAGTAGCCATAGTTTTTCCTTGTATCATAAGCATCATGCGTTTCAATTTTATCTTTAAACCAATCCAACTCATAATTTTCTTGGCGGGTAAGACCATGAAATTCCAATAAATTGTAAATGTAATTTTTAGTTCGAAATAAATAATGGCCTATGTCATCAATAAATGCGCCAGAAGCTTGGGTTAAACTGATGTAATTGGCTTGAATAGAAAAATAAAAACCACCTGGAAATTCATTATTCGACATTAAAGGTGCAAACAAATTTTCAAAATCGTCTGCCATAAATAAGGCCTCTATTTGTTTCTTGATAGAACCATCTTTTGTTTCAAGATGCTTGAATATTTTTTTATTCTCAAATAAAATATCAAGATAATATTTATCATCTAAAAAATCTTTGATATAAACCAACATAGTATTCTATTTCTTAAATTAATTCTTCTTCTTCAATATTGATTTGATGTGTCATAATACGCTCTTCAATGTCACTTAGATCAGCAAAATATTTTTCTATATTAAATGACCGTTCGCTCACCCTATTGGCCCAAATACTACCAAGATTTTGAATATGACTTTGTGAGACCTTGTTCCCCTCTAAAAGTTTGGAAAAATCGGTTGCAACATTTAAGGCTGCGTTTAAATTCTCGCCGATTTCCAGCACGTATTTGTCAATCAATTCATTTAGTTTTAGCTGCAGTTCCATGCGCTCCTCAATGCTTCTTCTTAGGAGTTCCTTCTCGAAAATATCAAATGATGTTAAACGCATTTTGGCCTTGGGAATATAAACCAGCAAAAGTTTCCATAAATTTTCTGCCATGTACATAAAACTGTGTTTGTGGCGAAGAAACTGCTCCATTACCGCTATCTGTATGCTTTTAAAAGAGTTGACATAATAACTGTGTCTGAAAGTGGTTTGGGTTTTCCTACCCAGCATCATGCCATTGGAACACCTATAACGGTAATAACCGAGCTCAATATAGAACGCATTGCCCTCACGTAAATAATTTGACACCCTAATAAACGGATGGTATTGATCGCGAAAATTCTCGGAAATAAAACCAAGACCGCGGGTAGCTCTGGATGCGTTATCAGGATTTTCTGTTGGGTTATTATTCTCAGTTCCATTCAAAATTGTTCCTAAAGAATTGTAAAATCTGTACCCATTTCGGTCAAATATAATCTTGCAATTTTCTGATACCAAATCAACACTGTAATCGGTTTTTTTGGTGTTTATAGATTCCTTATGGATATCGGGACTAACGCCGAATAACATTTCGAACAGAGTTAGTCCTAAATTGAAGGCATCTTGATGTCTTACAGATAGAAAATTGTTTTTAACAATGCTGATTCCCAAACCAGAATTTCTATTGATTATGATTTTCTTAGTTGGGAAATTCTTATATTGGTTGGGGGCAACAGGATTTTGGTATAATACCTCTGTTTCATCAATCGAAAAGAAATTTTCATTCACTTTTGGAATGGGTTTAAATGTCAATGTACTTGCTGTCATTTTATTTTATTTATTTAAGGGGTTTCGATTCCTTCCAAACATGATTGTATTTCATTATACGCCGCTTTAGGCACTTTATCGGAAGGTATACCTTCTAATGCCAACTTGATTTCTTTTACGTTCAAAAACCTTGAAAAAACAGGCAAGGCACAATTGCAGTAGCTTGAAGCATCAATTTGGTTTCCGGCCTGTCTAAGAATGGCTTCTTCACAAAAGGAAATGAGTTGCTTGGACTGATTTATTTTTTGTGGATTTAAAGAGTTGAGGCTGTCATTTGAAATTGAATTTGACGCGTGAACAGGTGCTAATTCATTTGATACTCCAATACCATGCGAATTAACACCCACCCATTTCTTAACGCCAACATAAGCCAGAAAAGCACTGGCCATGATCAACAAAAAACTCCAATTTTTAAACCAAATGAAACCACTCATTTATTCAATATTTTTTAAGCTGCCTTTGTCCAAACTTTGCTGTTGCTTAATTTTTCAAGTTTCGAAGGGCCAGCGGCCATTATGCGCATGCAGGTCTGTAATAAGTTGCGCAATTCTTGCTCATTCATCGCATCAAGTATCTCACTCAATTGCTTAGTCGAAGTGTAGTTGTTGCTGTTGTTTGTATGCATTTTGTTTATATTTATAGTACAAAGAAACTGTAGTTAAACGCAGTGAAGATGCGGTTTACAATTGACTTTAAAATTTTTAGCCAAAAATTTTAAAGTCAATCAAGAGCAAGGGGGCTGAGGAAGGCGGGATTTCGTATAGTTTCAGCTATTGATTAATAAACGACATTGTGCGGTATTTCCAACTGCCTCTCCCGATAGCTATCGGGACTTGCCACTTGCTCTTGCATCTTCCAGTTTTTCATTAATTGTTATAAAATGAAAACTTGAAGCATTATCGACTGCCTTGTCCTTGCCACTTGCCCTTGCATCTTCTTCGCTTTGCGAAGAAGATAACTAAACCGCCCTCTCCAACATCCTCTTAACCATATAATGGTGCTCGTTGTATGCGTACACTTCCATGCTTTGATACTCAGGTGTTAGCTCATCAGATAAATACGCTTCTTCAGTTACCTTATCGCAAGATTGATTAATCAGTTCTTGGTTTTCTATAAACTGTAAACGGTTGTGTTCTTCGGTGCATACAATTAACAAATTGATCAACTGCTCATTCGAATAAATTTGAAGCAAAGCATATTTTCTTAGGTCTTCAAAATTATAAATCAGATCGAGTTGCTTGAATTTTTGTTCCAGTTGTTGAGACATGAAAACAAAGTTCCCTTTTTGGTATTTCAAACCAAATAAATTGCACAAGATTTTGTAGTGTAACGTTTCATTGATTAGTAAGCCGGATAAAAACTTCGGCTCGTCGAAGTACGTTTTGATGTGTTGGTGCAGGTATACGTCTTCAAGGCTTGATAAAAACTGACGAAATACGTTGTTGTTGATGTTTGAATATTGCATGTTAATAGGTGTTAAATCAAGACTGGAATAATGCTGTTTTGAATGGTCTCCATCGATACATTGTAAAGGTTAAAAGCATTTTTTAATCTCTTGTTTTCTATAATATCAATGTGGGTTACGTCACTTGGAAGCTTTGGGAAAAACAAGGAATAAATCAAGATATCACCTTTGTATTTATAGCAATGTTTGTTGGGTGCTATTGGCATATTGTTGGTACCCAGCATATAGTATTTTTTTTCAGACCCCACTGGCTGAATATAAGTACGGGCGTGCATTTGCACCCAACCACCATTCTGGTATTTCGGACTGCCATAATGCACAAAATCAATTCTTAAATACTTATCATCCACTTCTTCAAAAGGAGACTCATCTTCGTTTTTCAAAACGTTTTTAAACAGGGCATAATAGGCCTGAAACTTTGCTGCTAGTTCTTTTTCATTCATAATTAACTTGTAAAAGATGTTACAAAGAAACCGGAGTTAAACGCAGTGTAAGTGCGGTTTACAATTGACTTTGAAATTTTTAACTAAAAGCAAAAAATGTCAAAGTCAAACAAGAGCAAGGGGGCTGAGGAAGGCTGGATTTCGTATAGTTTCTGTTATTGATTAATAAACGACATGGGGCGGTATTTCCTACTGCCCCGCTCAACAATACTCTCTTCGGTGTACTCCCTTTGGTGTACTCCCTTTGGTCGTGAAATCGCTCCGCTAAGTTCGTGAAAGCGCTTCGCTAAGTTCTTGCTCTTGCAAATTCTTTGCTGTCGCAAAGAATTTTTAGTATCTATCCCCTACCTTCGCATCGATGTCTTTTAATAAAGAAGCTTCAATACGGTATAAAATCATTGATTCGTGTTTGCGCAACCAACGTAAACCTTTCCCGAGTATGGAAGAATTAATGGATGCTTGCACCAAACAATTGGGTAAAGAATTTTCTACTAGCACCATTCAAAAAGACATCAAGGCGATGAAAGAGGATGAGGCTTTAGGATTCATAGCCCCAATCAAATTTAGCAAAAGCCAGAACGGTTATTACTACGATAACAAAGAGTACAGCATCAGCAGAATTCCTTTAAGTGAAAGTGATATTGAGTCTCTGCTCGCTGCAACAGATTTACTGAGCACCTTTAGTGGCGACCGTGTAAGCTCCCACTTCGAATCGGCGGTTGACAAAATCCTAAAATCAGTTTTAGAAAAATACGAAAAAGCACCAGGTAAACGCAGCATTATTCATCTTGAAAATCCTCCCAAACAAAGAGGATACGAACACTTTGATTTATTCTTCCGAGCAGCAAAAGAACGCAGACCCGTTGCGTTTGTCCACTTCTCCTATGCAAAAAGAAAATTCAGCAATGTCAAACTGCATGTTTACCTTTTGAAAGAGTTTCAAAACCGTTGGTACATCATTGGATTTTCAGAATCGCATCAATCAATCCGCACCTTTGGTATTGATCGGATTTTAGATCCCGTCTTACTAAAAGAAGCATTTTACATGGACCCAAAATTCGACCCAGCTATACAATTTCAAAATATATTTGGCGTGTTTCCATTAAGAGAAAAAACCGAAAAGATTGTATTCAGAGTCGATGCCATGTTGGGCAACTACATGCTCTCACAGCCCTTACACGAAAGTCAAGAAGTAATTGAATATGGAAAATATGGCGATCTTCTATTGAAATTAGAACTTATTCCATCGCAAGAGCTAATCGACCGCTTTTGCATGTGGAGCAGTCAGCTAAAAGTCGAAAAGCCGCTTTGGATTAAAACCAAGATTGAGACCATGCAGAAAGGAGGGCAAAATGAAAAATAAACGCATTATTTACCCCATCAAAACCAAACGTGCTGAACTTGAAAACCTTCAATTGTTAAGGGTTGAAACCAATAGCCAATATACAAAAATTGATTTTGGATACACCAGCACAATATTCTATGAAAGAGGTGGCTGGGTGCATATCAATAAACAAACTTTTATTTCTGTTAATGGCAAGCAAAAAGAATACGTCTTATTAAAAGCTGAAAACATTCCATTTGCACCCAATCAACTTAATTTTAATACCAGCAACGACTGGTTATATTTTTGCCTGTATTTTGAAGCCATACCATTTAATACAAAATCTATAGATGTAATTGAAAATGCTGATGACAAAAACAGTTTTAACTTCTATAAGATTCCTTTGGAAGACGGTATAGAGATCCTTTAGCTTAATTGAAAAAACTGCATAAAAAAAGCATGAAGCGTTTCCACTACATGCTTTTAAATTATCTGATTTTATCGGATTAAAAATCCAATTTGTAATAGAACAATGGCAAGAAGCCTAATTGATATTCTTGCTTAAAGTAAGGCGATTCATTGGTATATGAATAATTCAATATGTTCTTTCGATTGGTAACATTCACAAAGTCTAGAGCAAATTCATGGGTAACGTGTTTTGCATTTATTTTATACGACAAGCGCAAATCTAAACGCACATAATTGCTGCCAAACTTTAAAGTGTTTTTCAGTGAATCTTGTTCAATATATTCTCTTTGTCTCTTACTCTGTTCTAAATTAATAGGTGAATATCTTCTGGCACCAGCTGTGGTGAATTTGCCTCCAAAATTTAAGATGCTCTTCTTCCCTACTTTCCACTCTTTTGCAAACAAAGCATTCATAGCATAACTGGTGTTAAAATCCGAATTTCTTAATACATTGTCACTGCCTTTGTATTTGGCATCAAACAAGCTTAAAGTTGCCATGTAAAAATATCCTTTGGTAAACGACTTTTCGAAAGTAAACTCCACACCATAGTTGTAACCATTTCCTGTATTTTGCAAGGTGTCTGGGAAGAATCTACTGAATCCACTGCCCGTATTTGCCAAACTGAATGCACTTTTCTTTACTTCTACAGGTATGTTCGATAATGATTGATAATAGGTTTCAGCCTTAAATCGCTTGTCTTTACCAATAGCCAATTCATATCCCAACACATAGTGTATGCTGTTGGTTAATCCCATACCCAAATTATGCGGTTTGGAATTGCCTGGTAAAATATAAAAATAAGTATAAGCCGGTTGCATCTGACTGTGTACACCAAATCCAAAATTAAGCGATTGCTTGCCGTTTATTTGGTAACGTAAACCCAAGCGGGGTTGAACATATTGTACACTGCTGCTGCTGGTGTTTGATGCTTTGTCTGAAATCATAAAATACTGCCCAGTCAATCCACCTGAAACCGTTAATTTTTTTGTGGCCAGCCATTTCACTTGCACATAAGGCATCACATTCAAGCCAATACCGTTTGAGTTCCAACGGTTATACCATTTCCAATAACGCGCAGTATCTTGTGAATCAAAATTACGCGCTGAATCACGGAATCGGAAATTATACTCCGTTATGTTTACGCCATAACGCAAAGTGGTTCGGCTACTTAGTTTTGTGTTCACAAACAGATTTACGCCCGTGGTATTGGTTCTGAAACTATAAAACAAATTCTTCACCAACGAGTCTAATGCATAGGTGTAAATTGTTTTTCCATCTACAATGCTGGTATCTGTATTGTGTCTGAAAACCAAGTGGTGCACGGCATCCACACTTTGATGGCTTTTTGCCACAGTAGCCTTCAAATAACTTTTACTGTTAAGGTTCCATATAAAACTTGCACCCAAAATACCCATTTTAGAACCAAACAATTGGTCGCGGTCATCGTCACCATACAACTCGCCACTGCTCTGTTTTTGGTCGCTAATCATGATGTTAATCTTACTAGTCCCTCCAATTCCAAAGAATGATAAATTCCCTTTTTTGCCAATTGGAAAATTCAATTTAAATGAAGCATCTTGATAATTAGGAACAGCATCGGTTCCTATTTTGATGTTTAACTTTTCAAAGATGGCAAATGTTGAATATCGGTATGTAAATAAGAAAGACGATTTGCTTTTCTTTGACAAGGGCCCTTCAGCCAAAACATCCCAACCTAAGAAACCTACTTGGGTAGAAAACTCATTCTTTCTGTTGTTTCCATTTCTCAATTTTAAGTCGAAAACCCCAGCAGTTGAATTGCCATATTCAGCAGGAAATGCGCCAGTAAAGAAATCGCTATTGGCTAAAATTTTATTGTTGATAATAGACACCGGACCACCCGTGGTTCCTGGTATCGCAAAGTGGTTAGGATTCGGAATATCTATACCCTCCAAACGCCACAATACGCCTTGAGGACTATTGCCCCTTACCACAATATCATTTCTTGAATCGTTGGCACCTTGAACACCCGCAAAATTACTTGCCATACGTGCAGGGTCGCCTCTACTACCGGCAAAACGATCGGTCTCATCGACGGTAAACAAACGCGCACTCACCAATGCATTGTCATTGTTAATCAATGGTCTTTTTTTGCTTTTAACTGCAAAACTTTTATAGGTACTTACAGCTTCAGCCATGTCAATATTTAATATCATTTCTTTGGCTGAACTCAATACGATATTTTGCAAAACAATATCGGTGTATTTATCGAGCGTAATTAATAAGTTATGTCGACCAACAGAAACTTCAGGAATGATATAATCTCCACTTGCATTGCTCAGCGCAAAAACGCCACTGTCCTTTCCTGGGGTCGTGATGGTGATTTTTGCACCTTCTAACACTTGTCGCGTTTCACGGTCAAGCACCCGCCCACGAATGGTTTGTGTCTGTGCTTGAATGAAATACAAACAAAATAAATTCAGCGATAATAGAATAATTTTCTTCATAGGCATGGCTACAAATAAATACTTTTTTTATGAATTAAAAAATACGGGAGGGAAATGCTATGTTTTGGGCGCCTTTCCGTATTAACCCATAGTGTGTTTCGGCTCTGCGAAACTCTACTATCGGGTTGCCCACTCAATTCTATTTATGTAATACAAGAGCCCCGTACTAGAGTTTTTCACTCCCCATGGCAGAATTCGCTCGAAGCTGCGAATACGCCACAGTGCAGGTCGTTGCAAACACAGTACGGGGTAGACTACACGTCGGTCATCGGGGCGCGTTATGAGAGTGAGAGTGAATGTGAATGCGATTATCACCTAAATCTCCAAGCAACTCCGATTGCCCTGCCGTTGCTACTCCCGCTGGTCGTGAGAACGCTAAACTTCGTTTCGCTCAGTTCTTGCTCTTGTTTCATCCGGCATGGTGATTGTTGCTTCATTTTTGAAGGTCATTTTATAATTCAGCACCTACGGAGCTGGTTTTTCCATTAGAATATATACTATAATAATTTAGCTTCTCCGAAGTGTAAACCCAATACCGTGACGCAGCAAAGCGAAGTCTCTGGTTTTAGGGGCAATCATAATGCCGCTCCTATGGAGCTGATTTTTGCCAACAATCGAAATAATGACGCATCATCGATTGCCTTACACAATCCTGTTGCTCTTGCTAAAATTATTTTAGATATCTAAAATAATTTTAATCCTTATAAGTTTTCGGTACCGCCGGATCCGTTATAATAATATAATCACCCAGACTTAAATACTGCTTCCAATCAATGTTTGGGAAAGCTGCATCAGAGCCACAAGAAACCACTAGTGCTATTGCTTTAGGTCTGTATTTTTTTAATTGAGTTACCGCAGCAAATCTTTCGTCGCTGTGGAATCGTCCGTTTACCTGCATCACTTTTTGTCCCTTATTTTGCTTTAAATGTTCAGCAATCGAATAGGCCATTGTTGCATCCCATAATGATTGGGCAGTTATCAAACTAAATCCACCCATAGACATCACTGGCATTTTTTTCTTTCCAGTATCAGGCGCAGCAGAATGGCCACTTAGGCCCATTAGCTTGTTGTAGTATGCTCCAGAAGCTGTGTCGTATGGCAATGGAGCAAAAAACAATTTGGATGCCGCAGGCAAGTCCATTAAGGCTTTCTGACCTTTACGTCCAGCCAAATTGCTGTACCGTCCAGCCGCATTGGCACATACTATCGGAAGTTTATTGGCCTTTGCAAACTCCACCATTGGTTTATAGTCCTTGTAATTGCTCCAAACCCTTGCGTCCTTTAAAAAATTTCTTTCTCTAATCCCACCTTGTAAATATTCATTCATTACGGTTTGCACATCGCGATCGAACATCTCCATTGACAAAGTAGTCTTAGCTCCAAACTTGCGGTACATCAACTCATAAGTTTTTTGTTCTAAATAATGGGTTACAGAATCATTGTGTTCTTCTCCAAAAAACAACACATCTGCATTGGCCATGTCTTCCACAATTTCATTTAGTGTTACTTCTTTCCCCTGCTTCACAGAATAAATTCTATAATTGGCTTCGCTCAATTGGGCATTGAGTTTTCCCATAAAACCAAAGCATAAAATAAGGGCTAAAAAACCAAATGGAGTAAGTATTTGTTTCATTGTCATTCTAAAATTAGTGTGCTCAAATATAGGATTAAAATAAAATTTAATCGGTTTTAAAAAGTTTCTGAAAAATATTTCTAAAGTTTTGCAACATTTTCACTTCTTCCTGTGTCTAATAGAAAAAAGAGATAGTGATTTTTCTCGTTTTTTAATCTGTATATTTTTTTTATAATTATTTTGATTGTGTGTGAGCGTTCCCTTGCTGAGGGAACGCTCCTTTTTTATGCGCTTGTTTTTTTCATTTAAAATTCTAGTTTTGTATGGCATCGAAGTCAATTGTCATATACCATGAAACGCAGAGAATTAATTAAAACCATTGGCCTTACTAGCCTATTTATTGGTCTAAGAAAAACAGCTTTTGCTGAAACGTGTAAATCACGCAAAGGTCCTATTGTTTTGAGCACCTGGTACAATCAGTCGCAAACCGCAAATGTAGCGGCTTGGAATATTTTACAAATCAAAGGCAAGGCGCTCGATGCCGTAGAGGCAGGTGTGCAGGTAAGCGAAAACGACATCAACAATTGCTGTGTTGGCTTGGGTGCAAACCCCGACCGCGAAGGCCATGTTACCCTCGATGCGAGTATAATGAACCACAAATTTCAAATCGGTGCAGTCGCTGCTATGGAACGCATTAAAAGTCCAATACATGTTGCGAGACAGGTAATGGAAAATTCTCCCCATGTGTTTATTGTCGGTCAAGGTGCACAAGAATTTGCTGTTTCCCAAGGAGCTAAATTGGAAGAAGAAACCCTTAGCGATCATGCTCAAAAATCATACAAGGAATGGCTTAGAAAAAGCGAATACAAACCTCTTATCAATATTGAAAAGAACCATGGACCACAAATGCCATTGGAACTTGAATCGGGCGAATTTAACCACGACACCATTGGTATGATTGCAATGGATGAAGAAGGCAATTTAAGTGGTGCTTGTACCACCAGCGGTATGGCATTTAAAATGCGCGGACGTGTTGGCGATTCTCCTGTTATCGGTGCTGGCTTGTATGTAGACAACGAAGTGGGTGCAGCCACAGCAACCGGTCATGGCGAAGAAGTAATTCGTATCTGTGGAAGCTTCTTAGTGGTTGAATTTATGAGACAAGGTTATAGCCCTGAACAAGCTTGTAAAAAAGCCGTTGAACGCATTCAAAAAGCGACCCCAAGAAATCCTAAAGATATTCAAGTCGGATTTATTGCTATCAACAAAAAAGGAGAATATGGTTCTTATGCCCTTCAAGATGGATTTGACTTTGGCGTTACCGAAACAAACAAAACCACCTACCAAGTAAAATCTAAATTCATTCTACAAAAATGATTCAATTGGAAATCGCCTGCAACAGCTACCAATCATGCCTCAACGCAATGAGTGCTGGAGCTCACAGAATTGAGCTGTTCGAAAACTTAGCCGATGGTGGTTGCACACCTTCCTATGGGATGATTAAAAAAGTTAGTCAACTAAGTTTACCTATTTATGTGATGATTCGTCCGAGAGGAGGACATTTTCATTACACAAATGATGAAATAGATATCATGTTAGAAGACATAGAAGTTTGTAAACAATTTGCAGTAAACGGCATTGTGTTCGGATGTTTAACTGCAAATGGTGAAATCGATAAATCATTGAACAAAAAACTTTTAGACGCTTGGAATGGCCCAGCTACCTTTCACCGTGCCATCGACCGCAGTAGCAATTACTTCCAAGCCGCAAAAGATGTATGTGACCTTGGCTTCGAACGCATACTTAGCAGTGGTGCGGCTCTTCATGTGATGGATGGCCTGGAGAATTTAAAAAAAATACAAGCAAATTTGGGTACATCCATACACATTATGCCAGGTGCGGGTGTGGCTCCTAAAAATGCAAGAAACATCATTGAGTATACAAAATGCAAAGAAATTCATGCCACCTGCAAGCAAAACTTACGTTCTATGAAAGGTAGCTTAAACTTGGTATTTAACGACAGCGAAACCATTAGTAATTACCACGAAATAAGTGAACTTGTTTCGGCTTTAAAATAATTTATATGGAGCAAGGAAAATTACATACCTCACCTTTCAACTTGGCGGTCTTGGTTGCGGGACTTGGATTTTTTATTGATGCCTTCGATCTTTTTTTATTCAACGTATACCGCATCCCATCGCTTCAAGAACTTGGTTTTTCTGGCACAGAACTCACCCATAAAGGTGAAATGCTTTTGTCTTTTCAAATGGCAGGCATGATGCTGGGTGGTATCATTTCTGGCATGCTGGCCGATAAAAAAGGAAGAGCCATTGCGTTATATGGTTCTATCGCACTTTATTCATTCGCCAATATTGCAAATGCCTTTGTATACGATATCAATACCTATGCGGTAATTCGTTTTTTAGCAGGTCTCGGCCTTGCAGGTGAACTTGGGGCTGGGGTTACTTTGGTGGCTGAAAGCATGAGCGTTGAACGTCGTGGTTATGGTACAATATTGGTTGCAAGCATGGGCGCTTTGGGTGCTGTAAGTGCGGGATTGGCTGGCGACTTCATGCCCTGGCGCTATGCCTTTTTTGCCGCAGGAATCGTAGGGTTACTTATTTTAATTTTGCGCATGAAATCTATGGAGTCTTCGTTCTTTAAAGAAGATAAAAACAGATCTTCAATCAAAGGTTCATTTCGTTTATTGTTTGCAAATAAAAACCGTGCGTTTAACTATTTAGCCTGCATCATGATAGGCATTCCCATTTGGTACAGCGTAGGCATACTCATCACCTTAACACCAGAATTGGCAAAGGAAAACCATCTTACAGGCATTAAACTTTCTGCTTGTTTTATTCTCTTTCAAGTGGGAATTGCCTCCGGCGATTTATTGAGTGGAATTTTAAGTCAAGTATTCAAAAACCGCAAGAAAATACTCACCGCCTTTATGTTGTTTGCAAGCATAGCAACTTGCTTTCATTTCTTCAATTTAACCCATGCTGGGAACTTAATTCTAAGTTCCTTTTTAATGGGTTTGGGTTGTGGTTATTTATCTGTTTTTGTTACCAGTACCTCCGAACAATTTGGCACCAATTTACGTGTTACGGTAACGGCAACTGTTACCAATTTTATGCGTGGCGCTGTTGTTTTGCTCATTCCCATGCACCAATTTATTGAAAACACGTTTAACCTCAACCTCACCGATGGAATTGCCATTACAGGGGCAATTATTTGGATTTTAGCCCTTTTGTCAATTATATTGATTCGTGAGACCTATGGGAAAACATTAAATTTCATTGAAGACTAATTTACCTCAACAAATTGAACGTTCCTCTTAAGATGCGTTCTTTGCCATCGCAACCAGTATAACGAACCAAGAAAATGTAAACATCTTGAGGCACAAGTTGATTTTGAGACAAACCATTCCAATTGATATTTGATGCCTCAGACTCATACACCTGTTCACCCCAACGGTTGAATATTTTCAAATTGTAAGGCGATGACAAATTGCTGTATTTGTTCTCTGGGAAAAAGTCGTTGACCCCATCTTCATTAGGCGTAAACGCATCGGGCATAAACAATTCATTTGGCACTGCATCAGGATCAGAGGTAACATTTATACTGTCTTCAGCGATACAACCAATCGCGTTTTTAAGCAATACCGTAAACTTACCTTTGTTGTAAGAGCGAATGGCCTGGCTGGTTTCTCCGGTATTCCACAAATAGCTACTCATTCCAGGTAAAGCCTTTAAATCGATAAAGGAAGATATGCAAATTTGGGTGTCGTTGCCTAAACCAGGATCTAAAATAGGAAACTGAAAAATTGACATCGAATCGGATTCAATACAACCATCATTTGAAACAACAGTTAATTTATATTTTCCGGCTGCCTGTGCAACAATGTAATCGAGCGAAGAAGCGTCTTGCCATTGATATGATTTGAAAAATGTTTGTGCCTTTACTGTACGCAAAATCGGTCCGCAGTAAAACGTATCCGGCCCTAGGTCTAAGCCTGTTTTGATAAACGACAAAATCGCTGAGTCAAAATGATCGCAGTATTTATTTTTTACCAAAACACTGTACTTACCTTCCGCAGCTACTGAAATACTAGATGAACTTGCTCCATTGCTCCATAAATACTTTGATTCTGCTTGGGTGCTAAGATTGGTATTGAGTGCATCTAAGAGCACATTGGTATTTCTACAAAACAATGTATCACGTAAGTCAAACACCGGCGGTGAATACGAAATAAAATCTATGGTATCTTTTGAAAAACAATTGTTTTTGTTTGAAACCTCAAGAATATACTTTCCTGGACTAGGAATGTATACCGTATCTGAGATGTGTTGATTGCCCCAATTATAGGTTTTGTAATTCAATGGACCTTGGTGGTAAAACGGCGCAAAGTCATCTGCGCATATAACTCTATCAAGCCCAAGATCTACTTTACTTAAATCATTTTGAAACACAACGGAATCGACTGCCACACATGGATCATCAGAAACCTTTAACCAATAAACACCTGATTTCGATACAGTGATATCCATTCCCGTATCGCCAGTATTCCAAAGCTTTTGCTTGTTTCTAATATTGCTTGAGAGGATTGTTTGAAATGGGCCACAATACAAGGTATCATTTGGGAGTATTACATCGAAATTGGGCTTTACCGTAACCTCATTGTAAAAGGTATCTGCACAAACACTGGTTCTTGCAACCAAACGTACTGAGTAATTTCCCGCACTGTCGTATTTGTATTTAGGTGATTTCACATTGGAGGTATCATTGGTTTTAGAGACTACACCAAAATCCCAAGAAAAACTAGTGCCGCCTTGGCTAAAATTAGATATATTTAACTCCGTTTCTGAACATGCTACAGTAGGGGTATAGAAAGCTGAAACAACTTCAAAAACACAAATGATGGCATTGAATTGAACGTCTCGTTTGGTCTCGCCAATTAAAACCCCTTTGCGGTATTCTAACACTTTTATACCAATAACAAATTGGCCAGCAACGGTTGGTGTTAAGGTCAACTTACCTGTTTTCCTATTGATTGATAAGGTAGGATTTCCATCAATTTGATTGTTTGGCGCATATCCATTGGCAGAGGACCATAAAACATTTTTAAAATTGGCCGGGTTGGTGGCTCCATTTCCTGATGGGATTGGAGCCATTGAGCTTGCTCCCGTAAAAGGCGTAAACAATTCATACGCCAATGAATCGCCATCTGCATCGGTAGCACTGTGGTCGAATGTTAAAGGCGCATTTAGACAAATAAAAGTTGGTGGTGTAAATTTAAACTTAGGGCTATTGTCTGAGCTCACCAAAGACGAACCAGGAATCTTTGTCCAGTATGTAGCACCAGTCGTTCCTGGATTTAGAATGTTTGTAATTGTTGCATTCCGGCAACACCTTTCAAATGTTACCACATAACCCAAATTGTTGGCGGGCAGACTTAAGTTCATTGTGTAAACGTATTTGTCTACACAGACATTCGGCACATTTTTTATGCATTTATAAGAATTATCAGATACACGGAATGGTCCTGTTCTTGATGTATTTAAGGTATAACTATTGTACCGTGTATAGTTGCTGGTATTAACTCTAAAAACATTGAAAAAAGCAGTCTTATCTTGCTCTATGGCATTGGTGTTGGTTGACTTGCAATCAACAAACAAGTTCATTGTAATGGTGTAATTGACATTTCCATTGGAAGTCCCTGTATAGGTGTACAACATTTCACCACCTACAATATGGGCCGACTGAGCTTGGAATGTTATGAATAAAACGCCAATAAGCAGCAACAATTTCTTAGCCGCAGTTGAAGATCCTGTTTTTATAAAATCAATATGTCTTTGTATTATTTTAATAACGCTCAAATATAGTATAATACAAATAAACCGTCAGATAGTTTTACATTTACAAAGTCAGACAGCTATCAAAAGGAACTCTTTTGCCTAAATCTCTTTCCCCAACCAAAGTGCCCTGTATTTTGAGCCTGGATCATAGGTCTTAGCTTGTTTATCAAGGTTGAAAGCCCTTCCATTCCGAGGATCATTACCAACACCAGCTATATAAGCCCAATTGCACCAATTGCTACTCACATCATAATCAACCAGCATTTCTTCAAAATATGCTGCACCGAAACGCCAATCAATTTTTAAATCGTGGCATAAATAACTGGCAACATTCTGCCTACCCCTATTGCTCATAAAACCGGTCTGCTTTAACTCCAACATATTCGCATTTACAAATTCGTCTGCTGTCTGACCTAGCTTCCACTTTTCTAATTCAATTTCGGATGCCTTGAAATTTAAACTGGCCCTTGGGTTGATTCCATTTATGCGAAAAAATTGCTTTGGATATTTTTCCATCATTAAATGAAAATAATCACGCCACAACAGTTCAAAAATCAACCAATAGGTCGACTCATTGGCCCCATACTCTTTTTCGAATTTCGCAATTTCATGGTAGATTTTCTTGGGGGATAAACAGCCCAATGCCAAGGCTGCTGAAAATTTACTTGAATAATTTTCCCCTATCAAACCATTCCGGGTTTCTTTGTAGGTTGAAATTGAATGCGTGCCGAACAAATACGCATCCAAACGAGACAAAGCTGCATGCTCACCTCCTACAAAATCAAAGGCGGCGCGTTTGTCTTTATTCTTTTCTGGCAAACCCAAATCAGCCAAATTTGGCCAAATATTTTCATCTATTCTTGGAGATTTTATTTGAAGTGGTTCTTCATGCAAGCCCCTTACCTTCACATTCTTTTCAACTATCCTTCTGTAATCAGTAAACACTGAAGGTAAATTTTCAAGTCTAAAAGGCAAATCACCTAAAGCGTAAAGATTATTCGTTTCCACCTTAATTAGCTGCGCGCTTTCAAGCCCCTGAATTAATTTATTCTGCACACTTAATTCTTCATGTGCAATGTGTTTTTTAGTGTATATTTTTTGGATGCCATGGGTTTGGATTAAATCCAAAAAGACCAATTCTGGTCTACCTCGCAAAAGAAGCAAACCTGAGCCTAGTGACCTTAGTTTTTTATCCAAATCTTTTAAAGATTCTAAAAGATATTTTGCCCTAAAACTTCCTGTTTTCTTTGTGCCGTAATTGGTGTCTGCAAAATGCCTTGGATCTATACAATATACCGGCAATACTTCATCATTTTCTTCAATGGCTTTGATTAACGCTTCATTGTCGTGCATGCGCAAATCTGTGGTAAACCAAACAATCGCCTTATTCATTACAATTCATTGATGTGTTCTAAATAATACTCCGCCTGTGTCAACAAATCCTTTTGTACATCTGCTTGCATTTTATACCAAACATTGTACATCATGCCAATGCGTGGATTCTTTGAAAGCTTATCTTCATTCACTTTGTAAAAATTCCAATACAAACTGTTAAAAGGACAAGCCTTATCACCTGTCTTTTTGCTCTTATCGTAATAACAACCGGTGCAATAAGAACTCATTTTATTGATGTATGCCGCACTGCTTACGTATGGCTTGGTTCCCACTATCCCTCCGTCGGCAAACTGACTCATTCCACGTGTATTGGTTATTTCCACCCACTCTATCGCATCAATATAAATACCCAAATACCAAGCATCCACCGCATCGGGATGCACACCTGCTAATAGAGCAAAATTCCCTGTTATCATCAATCGTTGAATATGGTGCGCGTATGCATAGTCGAGCGACTGATGGATTGCATACTTCAAACAATTCATCTTTGTTTTGCCCGTCCAAAACCATTCAGGCAAAGCATTTTCATGGCCAAAATAATTAAGTGTCGCGTAATCTGGCATTTTCATCCAATAGATACCCCGCATATACTCACGCCAACCAATGATTTGACGCACAAATCCCTCCACCTGATGGTATTCGATTTTATCTGTATTCTCAAAATACTTTTCGACAACTTTGTTGACTACCTCTTTAGGCGATATCATTTTCAAATTCATAGAAAATGATATCCTAGAGTGGTAAATCGACCATTCATTGGGTGCCATCGCATCTTGAAAAGTCCCAAATAAGGGCAAACAATTTTCAATAAAAAAATCTAAAAGAAGCAAGGATTCTGCGCGGTTTATAGGCCACACAAACTGCTTAGCGTCTACTCTGCCAATAGTCGTAATGCCAGAACTTAGCAACTCTTTGTGCAATTCACCTAAATCATTTTTAAAAAGCAAAGGCTCTATGGGCTTATGGGCCTTGGGTAACTTTTGTCTATTGTCTGCATCAAAATTCCATTTACCTTGATAAGGCTTATCACCATCCACCAACAAAACCTTGTGTTTTTTGCGCATGTAACGGTAAAAGGTTTCCATTAAATAGTTCGACTTACCCGCAAACAATTCACTTAACTCAGAACGGGTGCTGTAAAAGTGTTCGCTGTCATAAACCTCAAAAGGAATATTCAAGCCTGAGGTAAAATTTTGCAAGATCTGATCTAAGCGGTATTCATCTGGCAATTGGTATTCGAATTTTTCAATGTTTAAATCCTCAATTATTTTCTTGCAATTCAAATCAACCGCTTGCAAATTATTTAGGTCATTTAACTTTATATAAATCACCTGATGTCCTTGAGAACTCAATGTATTTGCGAAACTTCTCATTGCAGCAAAAAAACCAAGGACTTTTTGTATGTGGTGTTGGGCATAATCTGTTTCAGATCTAACTTCCATCATCACATAAGTTATAGAATCATCAACTACAGAAAACCATGAATGTTCTGAGTTTAATTGGTCACCCAATACCAAGCGCAAAGTCTTTATTTTCTTTTCTGTCATACTATTTACTACTTCTACATTTATCACTACAATACTTCACCTCATCCCAATTCTTTTCCCATTTCTTTCTCCATGTAAATGGTCTTGCACAAACCAAACACATTTTCGAAGGAAGATTTTCTTTTTTAATGCCTTTCATTTCGATAATTTAAAACTTTGTTCGTTTCCAATCAACACTTATACCAGAGCCTTCTGCTAAAAACACAGCGCGTGGACTGGCTTGGTTCAAGTCCTTAAAAGCTTCGCCATAAAATGCAAAAAAATCACAATTGATATCATACTCTTTTATGGAATTAATTTTCCAACTTGGATGATTGATCGTATATTCACTACTTGCCTTATTACTCAGTTTGCTGTAACCATAATAGTGCTCAAAAATAAATTCCTCAAAGCTTCCACTCTGAATATCTGTTTTCTCAGTTGATGCCTTTACCTTGATCTTGTTCCAAACTCCTTTTACCTTCCATTGATATTCAATTTCTTTGTATGATTCTTCTATTTCAAAACTGTGCTTAGTAGGCACCACTGAGTAATGCTCTTTGTACAAGGTATTCGCCACCAAAGCCACTATTTTAGATGGTACCGTTTCATTGATAAAAACAACACCACGTTTAACTTTATTTCCAATTTTACGCAAGACATAAAAACGCAAGTTCACTTCCTCAAAAGTTCCCATGATTGGAATAGGTACATTAAAAATTCGGGTGTCTTTAAAAAGAAATCCAACCAAACTGACATAGGTTTTTCCTTCAAAGTAATCCAATTCGACACCCTTAGGCAAATAAGGTTCTAATACACTCGGCTCAATTTCATAATTGGCCATGATTAAATTCTTCCACTCAGCTTTTAGAAATGTTTTCATTGTTTTTTTTACTTGTGCGTTTGAATGATTTTGGATTGCTGACGTGTTTGTTGATAATCCGATTGGCTTCAAGTTTCACTTCCTTGTTTTTCCTAAATGACCATACAATTTCGCTCGCTTTCTTTCTCGTCTCCTCAACATTAACAATGGGATGCGGATATTGTTTCCCAATGTGACAATTGTACAAACTTTGTTCTATTAAGGTCAAATTGTATGGCTCATGAATTAAACTGGCAGGCACATCCCTCAATTCAGGCACCCACTTTTTTATAAAAACCCCTTCGGTATCATGTTCCTCAGAATTCTTTATCGGATTGTATATTCTAATGGTATTTGCACCCGTTGTGCCACTTTGCATCTGCAGTTGTGGGTAATGAATTCCCGGTTCATAATCTAAAAACATACGGGCGAGAAAATGCATATCACGCCAGTCTTGCCACAGATTGAATGTGAAAAAAGAAACCAATAAGGCGCGCATTCTAAAATTCACAAATCCTGTTTCTTGCAAACAACGCATGCAAGCATCTACAATAGGAACCCCTGTATGACCTGACTTAAACGCTTCAATGAAAACATCATTTCTGGTCTTCACCAATTGATCGTATGCCCTATTGATATTCTCGTGTTCATACCTGCATTCGTCCTCAAACTTTTGTATAAAATGGCAATGCCAATGCAAACGTGAAACAAAATTAAGCAAAGCCCTTTTGTTGCTCGAAGTCTCCAGATGCTGCATACTGTATTGATACACCATGCGCATACTAATATTGCCATAACTTAAATATGGCGACAATCGACTGCAGGAGCGTCTACTTAATTCTGGTTTACTGATATGCTTGCTGTAATTGACATAACGCTCTTTAATAAAATTCTGCAAATATTTCCAAGCCCAGGTTTCGCCACCTTCTTGAAAGTTTTTATTCCGTGTTAGAATCTCTTCATCCAATGGCAAGCCTTTATTTTGCGCATAAAATTCATTGCCTATTTGCAATGTTTTCAAGGTTTCTAAATCGACATTCTTGGGCGACTCGTTCATGCAGGCATCCCATAGCAAAGGCCACTGTTTCCTTGATTTTAATCTTCTAACAACGCCATTGGTTTGGCACTCCACCCATGTAATTCCATTCTCTTTAAAAAACAAATTCATTGTTTTGTCGCGCTCATAGCTTAAACCGTTCCCCGACTCTTGACTGGAAAACACTTTCTTAATTTCGAATTGGGTTTTAATCAATGAAAAAACATCAGAGACTTCTTTATGAAAAACAAGAATCTTCGCCTTGCAGCGCTCCAATCTGCTGTTTAGCTCAAGTAAGGATTCGTGCACAAAACGCCAATGCCTCACATCGCTGTCGTGGTGAGCCATCAAACTCGGTTCAAATACATACAGCAAGAAAACTGGCCTATCATCTGCTTGCGCAAGATGCAAAGGCCCGTGATCGAGCAAGCGCAAATCGCGTTTAAACCATACGATATTAACTTCTTGTTTTGGCATTTCTAAACCTTAGCAGCAACACATTGCTTGAGATAGGATAAGAAACGAATGAGAGGGTGTTTTGTTTAAACTATTAATTTATAATTGCGAATCAGTTTTGTACTGGTAAATTTCGAGGTACACATGGGGTACAAAAGAGAAGAAAATGATTCGTTTTTACCACAAAAGACTATTTCTACAATTTCAAAAAAAGCTATTAAACAAGACTTTTGAGAAATGAAATCAAAAGCTATTTAGCATTTACTTTCCTATACATAAAGTAACTTTCCTTATATACCAAAGCTTTCAGAGTCAAAAGGTACA
>JBIKPR010000030.1:0-29175 GCA_044357345.1 Bacteroidia bacterium | reverse complement strand
AGCTATTGAGCCCAAGGCCACAAGCAAGAAAAATTTGCTAAATTTCATTATTGCAAAAATAGAGATATTGCATAAGAAGGCATTGTACTTCAAAATATTTATTCGGATGCAAGCAAGGGTGTGGGTTCATTCATGTTGTTGGTATACCGCATTCACTCTCATTTAAATCCCGTACCGCTTTGCCCTGCACTGTGTTTTGTGAAACAAAATTCTAGTTCAGGGTGCGAGTGAAAGGAGCTCTGGTACTGGGATCACTCTCCTAAAGCGCCCCGAAGACCGGCGTGTAGCTCTTGTGGCGCTTTGGCCACAAAGCCGCAGCGACCTGTCCCGTTGCGTTTTTGCGGCTTTGAGCAAAATCTGCAACTGGGAAGCGGCGGACAACCCGATAGTGGAGTTTCACAGAGCTGAAACACACTATGGGTTAAAAGTTTTGGCGCCAATAAAATAAGATAACGAAACAATCAAACTTCTGAAATGCTAACTATACCCTAACCCCTACTCCGCCCACCTGAGTGAAACGGAGGTGGGTACCCTATAACCTATTCTTATCCAATCACCTGCAATTCACTCAAATTTCTATACACGCCATTCGGCTTTTGCAAGAGTTCTTGATGCGTGCCCTGCTCAACTATAGTGCCCTTATCGAGTACTATAATTTGATTGGCATTGCGGATGGTACTCAGTCTGTGCGCGATAACCAAACTGGTTCTGTTTTTCATTAAATCGTCTAGAGCTTCCTGAACCAACAATTCACTCTCACTGTCGAGTGCACTGGTGGCTTCGTCGAGCACCAAGATTGCTGGGTCTTTTATCACCGCTCTGGCAATGGCTATGCGTTGCTTTTGACCACCCGACAACTGTATGCCGCGCTCACCCACCAAGGTCTCAAATTGATCTGGGAACGATTCGATAAATTTCCAAGCATTGGCTTTCTTTGCCGCTTCCATAACTTCTTCTTTGCTGGCATCTGGCTTACCGTATAAAATATTTTCGTATATGGTTCCACCAAACAATATTACATCTTGTGGTACATAGGCAATTTGTTTGCGCAAGGCACTTAAATCGTAGTCTTGTATAGGCTTTCCATCAATTAAAATATTTCCTTTATCGGCGCTGTAAAAACGCAAAACCAAGGAGGCAATGGTACTTTTACCACCACCACTTCCACCAACAATAGCAATGTGTTCGCCCTTCCCTGCTTTGAAACTAACGTCTTTTAAAACCGTTACTTCTTTGCGTGAAGGATACGCAAATTCTACATTTTGAAATTCTATTTCACCAATTAAACGTTCGTCATTTTGATCTTCATTGTGTACGATTAATTCAGAATCGGTATCCATTAATTCACGCACACGCTGGGTAGCACCTATGGTTTTTTGCAGTTGACCAAACATATCGGCAAAACCACCTAAAGTTCCTCCTACAAATCCCGAATAAATAACAAACTGTATCAATTGAGAAAGGTGTAATTCGCCGGCCTGTATCATTTGAGCGCCATACCATACCACAAAACTGATGGCTCCAAAAACAGTGAAGATTATAAATGAAACAAAAAACCCACGGTATGAGCCACTCTTAATGGCGAATTCAATTAACTGATCAATGTTTTTACCATAGCGTTTGCGTTCAATTTCTTCGCCTGTAAATGATTTTACCACACTGATTCCTTGCAAAGTTTCTTGAACAATGGTGCCGCTATCGGCCAACATGTCGGTTTCTTTGCGACCCATTTTCCTGATTTTACCACCGAAGAAAACCGCACTAACAGCAATTAATGGAACAATGGCCAGCATGATAAGTGCCAACTTCATGCTGATAAAAAATATAAAAGTTAGTCCTATTATTAAAGTTAATATTCCTCTTAAAAATTCTGCCAACACAAAGGAAACGGTGTCTTGAATTTGCCCAGTATCTGAACCTATACGGCTGCTTAGGTCGCCCACCCTTTGGGTGCTAAAAAACGACATCGGCAAGGTGATTAATTTCGAATACAATGATTTTCTCAAATCGGCTGTTGCGTTGGTCCCTGCTTTGGTGAGTAGGTAAACACGCATGAATGAAAATATCGTTTGCAAAGTTAATTGAGCGAAAATGAGAATTAATGTGACGTTCAAGGGCCATTGTTCTTTGCCCATTGAAAACCCATCGAACATGCCCGTGTTGTTGCCAGGCAATTTGATTTCAGCATTGCTCACTGCACCTATCATTTTCCCCATTAAGAAAGGGAAAGCCATGGTGCTAAAAGCAGAAAGAGATATGAAAAACAAACCGCCGAAAAAGTATTTGCGGTATGGTTTTAAAAATCTGAACACAAATTTAAGTTCAGAAAGTGATTGTTTATTGATTTTCGCTTTAGGTAAATCGCGGTCTCGTCTAGGTCCTCCCATGATGATGATTAAAGCGCAAAAATACAATTTGAATTGCGCTTTGCTCAATAAAAAAAAGAGTTTTTAACCCATTTCGATTAAGCCATGCTTTGTTCGCATGAAAGACAATTGTCAATTAAAAATGACAATGCATATTTGATTCATTGTAAAGTAATTGACCGAATATGGCCCTTAATTCAGCGCAATAAATTGGAGAAGCGGGTTACTTATGTTAAATTTGAATAAATTTAAGTTTATGCGCACGTATTTTTTTATCCTATTAATCTCTGTTTTTTCAAACATGTTTGCACAAAATGCAGACTTCAAGGTGGTTTATTTAAACCCTAAAACGGGTCTCCCTGCTTTGTTTCATTTCGATTCTAAGTCAAGCAATTGTCCCAATGCAGAAAACTTAAACCCTTGGATGCACAACAACCTATTCACCAATTCTAATTTCATCCTGCAGTATAAACAATATACTGAAGGCAAAAATGGCACACAACACTACAAATACCAACAATACTATGGACCATTTAAAGTTGAAGGTGCTGAGATAATTCTTACCACAAAAGGAAAAAAAACCCAGAGTTTATACGGAAAATATTTCCCTCAGTTGACTCTTGATTTAAACTACAGCATTCAATCTGCTCAAGCGCTTAACATTGCTTTGTCTGCTTTCCCAAATGCTACCTTCATGTGGGAAATTGCGCGCGAAGAGAATGAATTGAAGCACATTAAAGGCAATAAGCTTGCTACTTATTACCCGCATCCTGAATTGCTTTTGATATCTACCCACGATTCTTGCCGCAACAGTGATTTTAGATTGGCCTATAAAATAGATGTCTATGCATACGCACCACACAGCCGCCAATGGATTTATGTAGATGCAAATACTGGGAAAATCATCAAACAAGAAGAACAAATTTGCACTGTAGACCGCATGGGAATTGCCCACACAAAATATAGTGGCATACAAAACATAATGTGTGACAGCGTAGAGAACGACACCTTCATATTGTTCGACCATACCAGAGGAAAAGGCGTCCACACCATTGATGCTCGAATTATTGGATTAGACAGCAGTAGAGAGTTTTATGACACCGACAATATTTGGAACAATGTGAATGCGGCCAAAGACGAAGCAGCAACCGATGCACATTGGAGTTCTGAGATGACCTACGATTATTACAAACTGTTTCACAATAGAAAAAGCTACAACGACAGTGATGGCTTAATTTTTTCTAAAGTACATATTGGCAAAAACTATGTGAATGCTTTTTGGAATGGCGTTGGCGCAAATTATGGTGATGGCGATTCGAAAAATTATTTACCACTCACGTCTATTGACATTTGTGCCCATGAGTTAACACACGGAGTTACCCAATACAGTGCAGGATTGCGCTACAGAGATGAAAGTGGTGCTCTAAACGAATCCTTTTCTGACATCCTAGCCAAATGCGTTGAAGCGTATGCAGACTCAGCGCGTTTTGATTGGTATATGGCTGGAAGAATTACCTTAAAAAACAAACCATTTAGAGACATGAGTTTTCCGCCTAACTACAGCCATCCTAAATATTATTATGGAAACCACTATTATATAGGCACCCAAGACAATGGCGGTGTGCACTCCAATAGCGGGGTTCAAAATTTTTGGTTCTATTTGCTCAGTGAAGGTGGATCAGGGAAACGTGAATCAGATACTATGCCATTCAAAGTAACAGGTATTGGAATTCAAAAAGCGGGACAAATAGCCTATCAAACATTAAATACAAGACTCATTTCCGAATCCGAATACATTGATGCATGTTACCAATCTATAGATGCCTCTATTGCCCTATATGGTGACACCTCTTTAGAAACACGCATGGTGAAAAGAGCTTGGTATGCTGTAGGACTTCTAAACCTTTTAGAATTAGACATCGAACAAAATCAAAGCGTTTCGAGTGCATGGACGGTTTACCCAAATCCGGCTACTCAAAACATCAGCATTCACAATCCTAGTGTGTTTGATGCAAGTCAAGTTGAAATTGTCGATTTAGCCGGTCAAATTATAAAGACACAAACGCTCAATCCAAATGAAAGCTTAAATGTGTCTAACTTAGCGAATGGTGTATACTTTATCCGTATCAACCAAATGCAGACCATTAAATGGATCAAACAATAAAGTACTTTATTTTTTAGATGCTATAAATTGGGATAAGGTCTTGTAAACCTCCACCAAATCGTCTTGTCCTTCTAGTAAACTAATATGCTTTTGCATGCTTACTTGGTCGTTGCGGATAGCTGGACCAGTTTGTGATTGGGATGCTGAGTTTTGCAAGGCATTCTCAAAAGTATGTCTTATTAATGGTTTCAAAAACTGAACATCCAAGTTGTTCGCTTCTACAATTTTTTCAGAAGCCGCCAAGATTGCATTGGTGAAATTATTGGCAAACACAGCGGCTAAATGGTATTTTGCTCTCTGTTCAGAATCTGCCTTCTTGAAAAGAAAACCGCAAGTATTCAACAATTGTTCAATTGCCCGCTGCGTATCATACTTACTAGTTTCAATCAATAGTGGCACCTCGCTAACTGGCTTAACCCCTTTTATACTCTGCAAAGGATAGATAATTCCACGGTTTGGAAATTTCCCTAAGACCTCTAACGACACTGAACCTGCGGTGTGGCAGACTATAGTTTCACGCAAATCCAAAGTCTCAATTACCGATTGTATGGTATCGTCATTGACTGCAACAATAAGCAAGTCACATTTCAATTCCACATTGTACGCCTGATCGTATTTTGCATTAACCGAAGCGGCTAATTGCTTGCCACTTTCTTGATTTCGACTAACAATTTGAGTGATTGTAAATCCTTTTTGATGGAAGACATGGGCGAAAAAGTTCGCCACATTGCCTGACCCAATTAGTGCGATATTCCTGATGGAACTGCTCATTTCACCTGGGCTTCACGGCGTTTAAACTCTTTGAATCGCTGGATAATGGCCAAAACAAAGCCAATTATTAAAACAAAAGTACCCAACCACAATAGGTTGATGTATGGAAATTCTATGGCCTTTAAAATAATGTAATCCATTTTCGGTCTGCGTGTCGCTGAACTTAAAACAAACAACATGCCTTGGGGATTCTCTGGATCAGGAATCACTCTATCAAATACCACCATCACACCGGCTTCGTCTACGATGGCTTCTTTAAAACGAATTTTATCTTCGCTGATAAATTCCGGTCTAGCCATAAACGTATCGCCGATACTATTGATAACAACCTCAGCTTGAAGGTGCAAAATACTTGCATCATTCTTTACATTGATGACATTAACCTTCTGCAAGGTTAATTGTCTATTGCCATCCGCTGTTGCAAACGATTCACCTATTTTAACTGTGTCAGTTCTAAAATTATCAAACTCCTTGTCCTCGCGTTGTTCCATACTACTTTCATAGGTAACATGGGTAAATATATCGCGGGTTAGATAATGTCTGGTGTCAGGATTACTCACCATACCCATTTTCGGATTGTTTTGGGTATTGGGTTGCAAACGGAAAATGTCTGTGGTTTTTCCAGCCTTGTCTAAGACCTCATATTCCACTTCAAAATATTTATTCGGCGCAATTTCTTCAACACCTTTGAACGTTGCTTTCAAGGTATTGTCAGCAAAAGTCATTGGTCTATTCTTAGCCAATAAAATATTTTCTTTGTTTCCCTTTTTCGCATTGTCATCTGCCTTGCCTTCTGCCGTTGTTTCAGAGAAATAACCAGTCCCAGTGGTGTTGATGCTTAATACCTTCTTATTCACTGAAGACACCAATATACCCAACATCATAAGACCAAAACCAGCGTGGGCTAAACTCGCACCTGCCACTTTAATCTTGCCTTTTAATGCCGTAACAATGTAATGAATATTCCCTGTCATGGCATACACACTTCCAATAACAAGAAGTAAAAACTGAACTTCCCAGATATCAAACAAAAACAAAGCCCCTATTGAAATGGCAATGGCGATAAGCAATGAATTGGCAATATTTTCGAGCACCTTGCGCACATCCGATTGCTTGTACTTAAAGTACTGACCAATGGCGGTAAGGATAACAATTGGAATGGCAAACCAAATTTGCACCTGGTTGTAATATGCCTCGCCTGCAGATGCTTTGCTGCCTTCAAACAATTTATTGAATACGGGAATACTGGTCATTATGATCACCTGGAATCCAGACAACAATAAAACCATGCTACCAACAAACATCCAAAACTCGCGGCTATACAATTTATCGGTTTCAATTTGTGTACCGTATAGAGAAAACAAATTGCGAATAAACCAGATGGTACTTCCAAGCAAAACAATAGAACCTAAAACACTGATAATGGTAATATTGGTTTTGAAATCAACCAAGGCCAAAACCATAATGGCACTAAAGCTTATGAAGAAAAACAAACTTGCCATTGAGCGCTTTTTGAAACTCAATGAGAATGTCAAGAATATAAATAAGAACAACAATAAAATAAGCTGTCCTGATAAACCTAAGTCAGTAAACGAGTGCACACTGGCATTGCCTAAAATACCACTTCGTGTTAAGAAGGTGGCGTACAATACCATGAAGAATGAGAATATGGTTAAACTAAAAGTTAGCACTGGATACTTGTTGGTCGACTTATTGATCAACAGCATATGTGTGGCTGTTATCAGCAAAAGCCAAGGCATTAGAGACGCATTTTCTACAGGATCCCAAGCCCAGTAACCTCCGAAACTTAAACTCTCATAAGCCCAATAACCGCCCATGATAATACCTGTACCTAAAACCATAACGGCCACAAGAGCCCAAGGCAAAGCAGGAACCATCCATTCTTTCAAACGCTTGGTCCATAAACCAGCGAAAGCAAAAGCGAATGGAACGATGGTGGCAGCAAAACCGAAGAACAAGGTTGGTGGATGTATCACCATCCAATAATTTTGCAAGAGAGGATTTAAGCCGTTTCCATCTTTGTATATTTCTAAATAGTTGGCTTTACCCAAACGGTCAAGAACCGGAATTAGCAAAGCTTCAGGATTGTGCTCACGCATCAATTGAAAAGGACTGCTGCCTATTTTAAAATCTCCGATTTCAAAGCCCAACAGCATACTACCAAGGATTACCTGAGCCAAAGCAACAACAGTAAGCACTGGTGCTTGCCATGACCCTGACTTAAAAATCAATATACACCCAAGTACCGCGTGCCAAAACATCCAAAGCAAGAAACTTCCTTCTTGTCCTTCCCAGAAACAACTGATCATGTAATATACAGGCAGCTCTGTTGATGAATGCTGGTAAGCGTATTGGTATTCGAAATAATGGCTGTGAATAATGTAAAACAAAGAGAAAAATATAGCCATTACTGCAAACGAATGGATGAAGAACATCCATTTGCCAAGTTGCATTAATGATTTAGAATCCCTGTTTACAGAGAGCGCATAAGCAATAGTCGATATTAAAGATGCGACAAAAGAAAGCACCACGGCAAAATGGCCAAAATTGCCAATTGCAAGATGCTCGTTGTTAAATACAATGGTTTCCAAAGTTTATTTTTTTTCGTATTTGCTAGGACACTTTTTTAGAATCTCAGTCGCCTCAAAATTACCGTTGCGGCTATATCCAATCAAAACCACCTTATCGGTTTTCTCTAAATCTTGAGGTTTTGCATTTCTATACACCACTTTCTTTTCCATACCTGTTGTGTCGCTGGCATAGAACTCAAAATAGTTCGGGTCTTTTTGTGGATCATAAACAGTAGGCATGGTTTTGCTTAGAGTTGTTACAACATGCAATTTCATATTGGGACGCTCGACCGCAATAGAGTCGGCCTCTTTAAAACATACATATTTACTGGTATCGCCATAAAAACTTACAGCAATGGCCAAACCAATAGAGACAACAATTAAAATTACGATGTGAACCGGTTTCATTTTTTGTCTTTTTCTAAACGGCTGATTTTTTTATCCAATCTGTAGAGGTAAAGCACAATCATTAAAAAAATGATGCTGATAATTCCTACCACAACATATATTTTTCCTGAGCTTCTAAACAATGATTCATTGCCTTGAGCACTTGCTTGAATAAGTGCACTCAAAAACAAAAGACTAAGCGTTATTTTCTTCATGTTCTTTTTGAATTTCTAATAAACGAAAACGGGTTCTAAGTTCTGCTATCCATACAAACAAAAGGCACCAACCGATTACTGCTGGATAAAATACCATTTCCATATTGTTTGTTGAATTGTATGATTTAAAATTAACCGATTCACCACTTCCTGGGTGAATACTTGATTGCGCCAATTTAGGCATTACCACGATAAGGGCTAAGAAAAGCGGAAATACAAACACATTGTATACCGCTGCAAGTCTGGCTCTCTTCTCATCATCGTTTACCGATTTTTGAATCAACCAATATCCACCATACATCGCCATTCCTGCTGCAACACCGTTTAATTTAGGATCATTGGTCCAAGCAGTTCCCCAGGTGTTGTAGGCCCAAAACATGCCCGTAAACAAACCGCAGAAACCCATAAGAATACCAACATTGGTAAGCTCTGAGGCATACACATCGCGCTTGGTGCTTGGCTTACTTAAGAACATAATACTGTTCACCCAAGCGGCCATTAAAATTAGCATCATGCCAAACCACATGGGAACGTGGTAGAATAAATTTCGAATGGTTTCATCCAAAATACCCACATCTGCAGGCAAATTGATGAGCATTCCATATACCAAGGAGTATGCTACAATGAGCACCGCCAGTATTTTGTACCATGACTTTTGGAAGAATTTCATGCCTTTTCTATAACCCTGCGAAATTAGTCATTATTTGCGTATTCGTGTATAATTATATTCAAATTGACTATAAATATTACCCATAGGTGCATGACCTTTGTTGACGCTTTAAAAAGCGAATCACATGTTTAGAATTATTCGATCTATTTTATTTTTAATGCCTGCAGAAACAGCGCATTATTTTACATTAAACGTTTTAGACGTCTTGATACGCATACCCATTGTGTCCTATATTATCAAGGCGATGTATACAAACAAAAACCAAAAACCTGTAGAATTTGCTGGCATATTGTTTCCAAACCGTGTTGGCTTGGCTGCAGGTTTTGATAAAAACGCAAAGTATTTACGCGTTATGCAGGCCTTAGGATTTGGTCATGTTGAAATTGGAACCGTAACACCTAAGGGACAGGCCGGCAACGACAAACCGCGATTGTTCAGAATTATTCCCGACGAAGCTGTTATCAACCGCATGGGGTTTAACAACGACGGTTTGGAAGAAATAAAATTGCGTTTAAAAAACAGACCAAAGGGATTGATTGTTGGCGGTAATATTGGGAAAAACAAAGTAACACCGAACGAAGAGGCGGTTAACGATTACTTAATTTGTTTTGAAGGCTTATATCCTTATGTAGACTATTTTACGGTAAACGTAAGCAGTCCGAACACCCCTGGTTTGCGCGCTTTGCAAGACCGAGGGCCATTGACTGAAATTTTGAATGCCCTCTTAGAGAAACGCAAAACATTAATCGAAGCTGGCCAAAAGAAATTACCCGTGTTCTTAAAAATAGCGCCAGATTTGAGCAATGAGCAATTGGACGATATTGTATTGTTAACCAAAGAAACTGGAATTGATGGCATCGTGGCAACCAATACCACCATCAGCAGAGAAGGTTTGAGCGCCAGCAAAGCAGACATAGATTCCATAGGTGCTGGTGGCTTAAGTGGCAAACCGGTATTCGAGAGATCTACAGAAGTTTTACAGTATTTAAACCAAGCCTTTAAAGGTTCCGTGCCGATGATAGGCGTTGGTGGTATATCTAATAAGGCAAATGCAGACGCCAAATTACAAGCAGGTGCTGAATTGGTTCAAATTTATTCAGGCTTTATTTACCACGGCCCTGCCCTTGTGAAAGAAATTGCATAAAATAATTTAATAAAAAGGAAACCCCGAACTTAATGGTTCGGGGTTTTTTATTTAAAAGAATTCTGAAATCTGTTCGAGCCAAATACTAATAAAATATATAGTATATCGCATGGGTTTCAGGGTGCACAATATAGCTAACTGAAGCGCCATCGCCCATCAAAATAATTCCATTATTGTCTCTTTGGCCTGGATAAAAATCAACATCTGTTTTAGAAATTGCATAATCCAATTTGCTTCCAGCTGCATCTAATTTTTTATCCATATTGTCCATCTTCTGACTTAAGCGGTCAAGTTTGCTCAAGACCTTTGAACCTTCTATCATTTCCTGGGCTTTAACATCTACTTCAGCTTCAATTTCAGGCACCAATTTGATTGGCACAGAACTTTTAATTTCCCCAGTTTTGATGTCCGTTACATTGTAAAAACCTTCTTTGTTTTTATAACTGATGTAATGAATTTCATTGTTAAGTATGCTTTGAAATGGAAACTTATTGTACTTCTTTAGCATAAAAGACAATTCAACGTTTCTCAACATGGCAATGCCTCCGTTTATTTTAATGTTGCTGTTTTCTTTTTTCAAAGTTCTTACCGAAGAAAGCAATCCGTTTTTATCGGTTTCAATGACGATAAAATTGTAAACACTCAAGAGGCGTGAATCGTTGTTGTCTTCCGTATCCAAAATAAATTCAGCTCCAGAAACACCCGATGATTTACCATAACTTTCACCTACAATAACATACCCAGTTGCTGTTTCTTGAATGGCTTCAACCAAGAAATCTGTTTTGCCATTAAACATAAAATCATTTTTCTCAACTGTTCCCAATTTGGTTTTTAAATCGGTCCAAGTTTGTCCCGTTAAAGCCAATTTCTCACCTTTAACATTTGTTTTTAAAAGGAACAATCCTTCAGAAGTTTTGGCATTATGCCATAAGCCTTTGAAATACATACCTGCTGCAACGATTTCCCCCTTATTGTAAATAATATCCGTTGGATAATAGGTAAAATCTTCGCCAGACAATGCATAAGTCCCTGTTGGAGTAGCTAGTGACGAGAACATTTCCATGCGTGCAGAGAACAGTTTCTTTTTGCTTTCACTTTGAGAGAGAAACACAAGACAACCATCATCGTAGGCAAGCAAAGTTTTGATATCAGAACTTGGCTTGTCTATTCCACTTTCTTTGTACGAACCAGGCAAGGTGCCATCGGTATTCAAACTCAACAATTGGTAACCTTGGTTGACCAATTTTCGCACCCTTGGTTTTGGCTCTTCATACATGCTGTAGCTACGAACCATGTAAAGTCTATTGGTTTCAGACAATGCCCACTTAGTAAAGTAACCATAAAACTCTAAATCATTCACATCGGTTTGGTACTTTTGGTTTGAAGCAATTTTTCCATTTTGGTCTAATGCCACCAATTCCAATAGTTCTTTATTCTGGTTTTGGAACAAAACAAGTCCTTGTTTAGAATTGCTCACCACATCTAAAATCTGGCTGCCTTCTTGAACTTCTATCACTTGTTTGTTGACCTTATCTTCACCCAATACTTGTAAGATATACAAGTCTTTGTGGTCGTAAGCTCTGTTTTCACTGAATGAAATACACACAGCTTTTTTGCCAGCACGGTAAACGCCTTTTACATCGTTGGCATTTATATAATCGATTTTTTCTTGCTCTTGCGCGTTAGCCGTTGCGAAGATTAATCCTGTTAATAATAATAAGAAATTTTTCATGTTCATTCGTGTTAAAATTTAATAAAAGAGAAATGAAGTTTGTAAGTGGTAGAATTAAAGTAATACAACAAAACACCTTCTGGTGTAACCAACATACTTTCATTGTAAAATTGATCGGCGCCTCCGGTTCTATCTGTTCTCAACAACAAAAGTGTTGCATCTGAAGAAGTGATACCGGCAGGTTTACCAAAATAAACACGTTTGCTTACATCTTCAAAATGTGCAGCTGGTTCTATAACATTGGCGTATTGAAAACTGTGGTTGTATCCACGTAAATACATCAATTTGTTATAAGTACCTTGGTAAGAAAAACCGCGGTTCTCATTCAACTCATCTGAAATATATGACATGCTGTTTGAAAAGAAGTTTCTAATTTGGTAAGTCCTTACGGGCTTCCAAATTCTTTGAATATTTTTCAAGTCTACATCATCATCGCTTATTACATAAATATCACCTAAAGTTAAATCGGCATCAAAGGTAGAAGTCACCGTAGTTCCTGCAGTTGGTGTCATTACAATCTTCTTTAAGAAGTAACTTTCTGTAACAAAACTCAATTTACCTTCATTTTCTATGACATCCAATACCCTTAATGATGGAGATTCCATATACAAAGGCGTGTTGTCTTCTTTAAATGGACCAGCTTGCGCTTGCACAAAACCAAATTCAATTGACTTGTTCATTGACGCTGTACCGTTTGATTGAATGCGTCTGATGTTTACACCCAATGGAAGATCTGGATACACTGTGCTTTTGGTTTTACCAAAATCAGCCACAATAACGACTGAACCATCTTGAGTTGCTTTCATCATATAGGCTTGATAGTTAATTGGCAACTCAGCCATAGCCGTATTGGAAATCTCCTTACCGGCAGCGTCTAAAAACACAATGTTTATAAGACCTTCAGTGGCAAATGCATTCTTTAAATATTTGGTCATTAAGACCACACCATTTTTCCCAGCAACAGCTTGCACCAATTGGTTGCGGCCTTTCTCTGGTTGTATGCTGTAATCCCATTGCTTGATCAAACTCAAATCATACTTTTCTGTGGTATGACCCATTTTATCGCCTTTCACCATGCGGCTCACGTAAAATGAATTCGCATCGGCTTCTTGGATAAATACATTGTAGCTAAAACTTTGCTTGTCCTCAAAAGAGGTACGCGCCAGTTCTTTTCCAGCTTTGTCAACCACCATTAAAATGGCAGTGTTGTTGTCAATAAAATAGAAAACGGTTTTATCACCCACTGGGGCAACTGTTTTAATTTTTAGTGAGCTTTTAAAAGGCACTTCAAGCGTGCTTAAAGATTCGCCTTTGGTGGTGTACAAACTGAGATAGTAAATACTTGGGGTCTTGGTTCTGTTAAATGTGTAGACCAGGTTGCGGCTGCTATTAATTTGATCAAAATAATCATAACTGTATCCAGCTTGCCATTCTACCTGCGCGTTCACATTAAATACCGTTAGCAGCATCAATGCAGCTACACAGAAATTTCTAATGTTCATAATGGTTAAATTCTATTGCGCAAAGATGCCAATTATAAGTGAGAATATTGACAGAAAAAATAGATTAATTGAATACAAAAGAGTCAATCAAAAACAATGAAATTAATTGAAAACAGGGCAGTTTACCATGAAAGAAGCAAACCGAAAATGTTTTAATAAATACAAAGGAACACCAAAAGAAATATGGGCCTTTTTAAAAAAACTTCAAAATAAATATAAGCACACCCACCAACATGGTTGCACTTAAAATGCCTTTGCTGATCAAATCTTTATCTAAACGAAGGAATAGAAAAAACAATCCGAGATTGCCCACCAAAGCCACACTTAAGACAGGAGCTAAAATTTTTCCATTCACATATATATTGAAATAATCTGCGGCTGTAAAACCTGGATTGCTGCTTAAAAACACCACAAATGAAATCAAAAAAGAAGTGAGAAGTCCCAGACCTATACCCAAGGATAACTGCTTCTTTGGGCTCATAATATATTTTTTAAATGCTGCATTACGCTGTGAGAAGTCAAATCAAATTTGGTTGGCACCACACTGATGTATCCATTGTCAACGGCCCACAAATCGGTATCATTGTCTTCAGCATCTAAGTTGATAAATTTACCCGTCATCCAATAATATGTATTGCCTGAAGGGTCCTTGCGCTCATCAAAATTTTCAGCATATTTTGCCCCTGCTTGTCTGCAAATTCTCAAACCTTTTATTTGGTCTGTTATCGGCATATTTACGTTTAACAATGTGCCGTAAGGAAGAGGATTTTTCAGTATGGTTTCAGCAATGTGCTTGATGTGTGTTCTACAGTGTTCAAAATTGGCATCATGGCTATAGTCGCACAATGAAAACCCTATGGCTTGAACCCCATCAACTGCTGCTTCAACAGCCGCACTCATGGTACCACTGTATATCACATTGATGCTGTAATTTGGTCCGTGGTTGATACCCGATACCATAATATCTGGTCGGCGTTTGCAAACTTTATCTAAGGCCAATTTTACACAATCTGCAGGCGTCCCGCTGCACTCATAGGCTTCAATTCCTTCAAAAATGAAATTGCGTTTTAATCTAAGAGGTTGACTAACTGTAATGGCATGCCCCATGGCACTTTGTGGCTTATCAGGCGCTACTACGATTACCTCTCCAATTTGTGACATTTCTTCCACCAAGACTCTAAGGCCTGGTGCAGTTATACCATCATCATTTGATATTAATATCAGTGGTCTTTGCTCTGACATGTTATAGGCTTAAAGTTTTGCCATAACGTGGCGCAAGATTTTTAAGCATGTCTTGGGTCATTGCATCCAAATCGTATGCTGGTTTCCATCCCCAATCCTGGCGCGCTTCAGTATCGTCAATGCTGTTCGGCCAACTGTCAGCTATTTTCTGACGGTGGTCGGGGTTGTAGTCAGTACTAAAACCAGGTACATATTTTTGTATAGATGCTGTTATTTCTTTTGGGTCAAAACTCATGCCCGCCAAATTATAACTGCTTCTTATTTTAATTTGATCTGCAGGTGCATGCATAATATCCAAGGTTGCTTTCAAAGCATCTGGCATATACAACATTGGCAATTCGGTGTTTTCACCCAAGAAACAATTGTGTTTGCCTGAAGTTAAAGCATCGTGGTATATACTTACGGCATAATCTGTTGTTCCACCACCTGGCTCACTTTTATAACCAATCAAACCAGGGTAACGCAAGCTGCGCACATCAACGCCTCTTTTTTGGAAGTAGTATTCGCAGTAACGCTCGCCTGCCAATTTGCTAATTCCGTAAATGGTGTTTGGATCCATTACACAATTTTGCGGCGTGTTGTTTACTGGAGTCGAAGGACCGAAAACGGCAATAGAACTTGGCCAATACACTTTACCGATTTTAAAATCAACGGCAGCATCCAAGACGTTAAACAAACCATCCATATTTAAAGTCCAACCCAATTTTGGTTTGGCTTCGGCAGTTGCACTCAACAAAGCCGCCAAGTGGTATACTTGAGAGGGTTTGTATTTGTTCAATATATCTGTGAATTGTTGTTTATTTAAAATATCCAACTCTTCGAAAGGACCCGCTTTAAAAACTTCATCATCGCTCTGACGAATGTCTGAGGCAATGACATTGCTGTTTCCATAAATATTTCTAAGCGATTCAACCAACTCGGTTCCAAGTTGTCCGCATGATCCGATAACTAATATTTGTTCTGACATAAAATTCTAAGCCACAAAAATAAGGGGAAAATAATGAATATTTAAACTTAGAATATGCTTTGTTTTAATGTGTGATTTGGCCCCAATTCCTGCTATCCGCTATAGCCCATTTGCCTTTGTCTATTTTTGCAGCATGCCCAAGGGCTTATTTCACGCTGCCTTGTCCATTGGCAAAAAATAAGACACAGATTAATGGGGATGATGTTTCATCCCGTAGCGTTCGCGCTCATGCGCGATCTGCTGCTGGGACTTCTATCAGGGGGGAATCCAACATTCTAAAAAACTATTTGAAAATTTGTGGTTTTTTCTATATTTTTGTATAAAGGATAAAATCATTCTCTTTTAATTACACAAAATAGCAAATTATTATGACCCCATTAGAAACCATTAAAAACAATCTAATCGATCATATCATGGCAACAAAAAATGAAAAAATTTTACACGCCATTGAAAACCTATTTGAATCTAACACGTCTGAAGAAATCTATAGTTTAAGTTCCCAAGAAATTGAAATGCTTTCAATGAGTGAAGCAGATATTATAAATGGGAATTTGATTTCTGAAAAAGAACTTGAAGAGCAGGATAAAAAATGGCTCGCATAAAAATCTTTTGGACTGAGACTGCGATCAAACAAAGAAATTACATTTTTGAATATTGGATTAAGCGAAATGGAAATGGAATTTATGTTTCAAAGTTAAATTCTAAAATTAAAGAGCGCATAAAAATACTTAGTTCTAATCCTAAAATCGGAAAAACAACTAATTACAATAACACTAGATTATTAACACTAGGACATTACAGCATTTTTTATTAAATCCATCAACCTCAAATAATCATTACCGCATTCTGGGACAACAGACAAGATCCACTCAAATTAATCGAGTTTCTAAACCAGAAATAATCCTTATTTTCGTTGCTTTATGCACAAAATAATTTTAATTTTCACAGTCATCCTGTTTCTTCCAAAAAGCAAGGCCGAAGATTCTAAAATTGCATACAACGCCAGTATAGGCAGCAACAGCTTTCTTTTTAACAAAGGCATTATTGATCCCAATATGAACTTTATTGCCTATGGCGTTAATCCACTTAAAAATTTCATCCTAGGTGCTAAAGCAGAAAAAAGCTTTACCGAAAAAAAATCGTTGGCCCTCGGATTGTTTTATTCCAATTCTACTTTACAATATTTGTACAACGACCGTCTGGGTTGGAGTGTCGGTCCCGGCGGCATCATTGACCATAAAGGGAGTATCCATTACTCTCAAATAATCTTTAACACCATTGGTAAATACAGCGTATTTAAATGGCTCAATCTTGAATATGGATTAAGCCATAGTATCAAACTGAAAAACACTTTCGAAAACAAAGAAATTGGCTCTTATATTTCTTGGACAGACACGCTCGGAAACAGCAAAATGAAAACCTATTCTTTGGCCTATAGTTTGGGAATCGAGTTTGTGTTGCACAAACATCTGAGTTTTGAAATCTTGCACAACCGTGGGATCAACAACTCGGTAAAGCTTGAAAATACTTTGTATAGCAAGCCTTTTAACCAATACCCTCAGAAACTCATATACACCAGCTTTGTGTTGAATTACAGGTTCTAAATAAGGCGATTTGAAAATCAAGAAAATCGAACTTACATTTGCCTACAATGTTTACGATACTGATACCAACCTGGAACAACCTACCCTACCTTAAGGTTTGCGTTGAGAGTATAATTAAAAACTCAAGCTTCCAACATCAGATTATCGTGCACATTAATGAGGGTGCTGATGGCACCACCGAATGGGTAAAAGACAACAACATTGAACACACTTACAGCGACCAAAACATTGGAATATGTAAGGCACTCAATCAAGCCTCCATTTTGGCCAAAACAAAATACATCTGTTATTTCAACGACGACATGTATGCGCTGCCTGGATGGGATTACCACTTAGTTAAAGAGATTGAAAACATTGGCCATCAGAATTTTTTCATTTCCTCAACCATGATCGAACCTAAGCCAGGAAAAGACTTAAACATTTTACAAGGACATGATTTTGGTGATTTAGGCTCTTTTAAAGAAAAAGAATTGGTTCAAGCCTTCAAAGGTTTGCAAATGGATAATTGGAATGGCGCAAGTTGGCCGCCAAATGTTGTACCCCGTAGCTTATGGGATAAAGTTGGTGGCTACAGCGACGAATTTAGTCCCGGCATGTACAGCGACCCCGATTTTTCAATGAAATTATGGGCCGAAGGCGTTCGCTATTTCAAAGGTATAGGCGAGAGTAAAGTCTACCACTTTATGAGCAAATCGACCGGCAAAATCGTTAAAAACGATGGACGAAAAACCTTTATTCAAAAATGGAAAATCAGTCCCGGCTACTTCTATAAAAAAATGCTCAAAATGGGGAAAAAGTGGGAAGGCCCTTTGAAACAGCCGTTTAAAGGCTTGGATTACCTAGGCATGAAACTTAAAGTTTTTTACAAAAGCCTTTTTTAATTTAAAATAAAATCGTTTGTTTTGTAGAATATTAAAATCAGATGAATACCATGAAAATGCGCTTGCAACTCACGCTACTTTCGCTAATATTTATTTTTAGCACACTAAACGTAGCAGCACAAAAAAAGTTATTCTTTAACATTAACGATGTAAAATGCAAAGAAAAAACGGCCCACTATTACAGAATGATTGTTCCTCAAGGTTCTTTATTCAGAGTTACTGAATATTTTATTGAAGGCAACCAAATGAAGATGGAAGGCCAATACAAATCTAAAAAATTAGAATACGAATCAAGAGAAGGTGATTTCAATTGGTACTATAACAACGGACAAAAGCGCATTGAAGGCCATTATAAAAGTGGAAAATCAACTGATAAATGGACCTACTGGTATAAAGACGGTCAAGTACAATCTGAAGGTTCTTACGTAAAAGACAATAAAGATGGCGAGTGGTCTTTTTACCACAGAAATGGTGCGCTTAAAGTAAAACCTAATTATATCGATGGTGACATCGATGGCACTTATGCTTCATTTTATGACAACGGCGATAAAAAATCTGAATTCTTATACAAAAAAGGTAAAGCAGATGGCAACTTCACTGTTTATTTCAAAGGCAATAAAGTAAAAAGCAAAGGCGCATATTTGAAAGACAGTTTAGACGGCAGCTACGAGCGCTATTTCATTGATGGAAAACTGGCCTTTAAAGGTGAATACAACGACAACAAACGCAGTGGTACATGGGAATTCTTCCACCAAAATGGCAACAAATCAGCAGAAGTTGATTACAACAGCAAAGGCAAATTTACCAAGGGAACTTTCTTTGATGAAGATGGTAAAAAACTAAGCAAAAAAGTAACCATTGACGACCTTTTTAAGGACGCTGAATATCCAGGTGGAAAAGATGAAATGTACAAAGAAATTAACACCAAACTTGGAGAAAAATTAGATTTCAAAGGTGCTAAAGCTGAAAAATACACCATTACCGCTTATTGCTTATTGAGCATAGACGAAGAAGGTAATATTATTGAACGCAGTTGGGAAATTCCTGATGGCGATGATGATGATTTTGAAGACAAATACGATGTAATCAAATTCATCAACTCTTCAATTGATGATTTCCCTAAATTCAAACCAGCAAAAGCATACAACCGCAACTACGAAGACGAAGTAATAATCTATTACAACATCGACTTCTCTAAAATATAATTCTGTACTTACAGACCAAAAAATCCCGTAGTGAATACCCGCTGCGGGGTTTTTTGTTTATTGGTCCCTGTACCAGAGACTTCACTCCGTTACGTCACGGTACGGGATAAATTATTCGTTAATGGGGTTCATGTAGAGTCAAGGCATGCCTTGTCTCTACGAATGCGAAAAACAAACGAGATAATACTAACAGAGAATATCGACTTCTAAAAAACGAGATGCTGTCTCAAGGGTGTTTTTCACCCTTGAGTCTTAAATCTAGTCCCCAATACCTAAAACATTCCGGCTCGATTGTGTCACCCCACTGGGGTTGAATCCATCGCTTTCACTTTCTCAATTAGCCCTTTCTTGCTCACCACTACCGATACCTATCGGGACACGAGGTTTTGCTTTTCTATATAATGGTTAATAAAAAAAATTATAATGTCGCTCCTACAGAGCTCGTTTATCGTTGGGTGGATATGCTATAATAATTCAGCTTCTCCGAAGCAATTAAAATATCGCTCCGCTGGAGCTCCCCCCACTAACTGCTATAAGGACGAAAAGTCGAAGTATTTCATAAAAAACCAAACCCTATCCCGAAAGCTTTCATAAGCTATACACTAAACCCTACTCCGCCCGCAGGAGTGAAACGGAGGTGGGTACCCTAGACCCTAATTCTTTATCAACTTCGCCTGCAACACTTGTCCAGCTTTTCCTACTTGCATTATATACAATCCATTTTGCAAGAGACTTAAGTCAATGGAATAGTTTTCAGAATCTGCATCTACAAATGCATGGTAAACCAATTGTCCTAAAGCATCGTAAACTGAAAGTTCTGAACCGCCTTTAACTGCAAATTCGAGTACTGAGTTGAATGGATTAGGATATACATGCATACCTTTTGAATTTTGCAATTCATTGATGTTAGTAGGTGCTAAGGTGCAATACACTGTATTGGTATTACCCGCAAATTGATTGTCATAAAATACAGAAGCGGTGTTGCGCAAATAATAGCCATTGTTCAACGGTTTACTTACCACTTTAAATCCAATATAAGAACCACTGCTATTGCTCTCATAATCTTGGGTAGAATTAGGCGTCAATTTGATGTTTGGAAAATGCCAAATTAATATCCCTCTATTTGCATTATTTGGATCGGTTTGAACCTCGGTATAATAAGACTTGTTGCTGCCCGTTTCCTCGATATAAGACATATCCAAATTGATGTCCAAAGTATCAATAACCACAGCATAAAAAACGGTATCATTGCTGAAATTATTAAACGAAATATGGTAGCGCAAATCGCGCTCACTTTTATCTAAATAGGTTATTGAGTCGCCCAAACTTGGAGTCGGATAAATGTCCTTTCTAAACGCTTTGAAATTTTGATTGACTTCCTGTGGTATTGAATCGGTATCATCTACAATAAAAGCAGTATTTCCTGAAGCTATACTAGAACTTACTTTGGCGGAAAACTGTTTGGCTTGATCAAAATATACATTCTCTGGATATCCAACATAACCGATAAATCTTTTCTCTCCCGGTAACAAATTGTTGTAATCCCATGACAAGGTTGAATCATTAATTTTGGATTTAAATGCTGGAGATGTTTGTTCCTTGCTAAACAAAGGACTCTTATGCAATTTGATGCTTCCAGAAATTGCATTTGAACCTACATTCTCATAACTTAAAATGTATTGAACCCGCTTGTTTTTAAGCACCTGCTTGCCCTTTGGAGAACTAATTGAAATCCGTATATCATTAACATTGGGCACACGGGTTAGAGGAAATTGAATACTATCCAAATAAACACCTGGCGAAAACGTTCTGTTCACTACAGTATCTGCACAATTGCTTCGTATGTAATTCCTAAATGGCTTTACAACAAATCGGTGCGTGGTTTGAACGCTATTGGGCACCAAGAACTCTACCATTCCTTTTTCATTGGTAAAAACCGCCATATTTAAAATCTGGAACTTGATGTATTGTTTTGATAAACTTGGTTCATTTGACTCTTGAACACAATTGTTGTTTGAATCCAAAAAAACCTTGGCTTTCAAAAGTGCGGCATTCGGATAAAACCGCACAATAAAACGGTTGGGATTCCAAACACTGATGTTTTGTTTCGGATTCCCTGAGGCAAACAAGAAGGACCTTCCAACAGCGATGCAGGTCGCTTCCGAAAAATTATTCCCTATATCTTGCCAAGTAGACCCATTTAAGCGCACTAAGAACTTCCTCTTCACGTCTCCTTGTAGATTGAACAAGCCACTAAGTACCAATTTAGAATCGTAGACCACCAATTCAGATACCACGACTGCCGAATCTAAATTATAGTTTATTTCAGTAAATGTATTGGAGATTTTATACATTCGTTTACTTCTAGATGTGACAGTAGAAACTCCATAAATCGTGTTCCCATCCAGAGCTATTTTTTCTATTAAGCGGGGGGTGTTGGAAAAACTATCGCCCACATTAGATTTTTTCAAACGGTATATGTATTTTGAGTACTGATTGTTGATGGAGGTAAACTGTCCACTAAATGCCACCACACTGTCATTCGATGCAATGTCAATAACTGTATTGTCTGGTGCACACGTCTTACACAAATCGAAATAGTTTGAAAATTTAAAACCGTTAAAACGACCTAAATATGGAATGGTATCTTGCCCAATGGTGTAAAATGAACCACCCAAAATTAAATTGCCTTTTTGAATGTCTAAGGTTAAAATTGATGCCAAGCCTATATTAGGCTTTTTAAACAAAGTTAATCCTTGCCAATTCGTCCCATTAAATTTGACCAAAGCATTGTATGCTGCATTGTCGAAGGTAAAATTCCCTGCTACAAATATTTGTCCAGCATACTTTTTTATGTCCAATATCTCTGCACCTTTATTCAATGTCAACAAAGGCAACTTTTTCCAATTTGAACCTTCATTGATTGATACCTGCCAATACGAATTGCCGAGATCAGACCCTGCTCTTGAAATACTGATTAACTGATTGTCAACCGTTATCATTGATGGCACATTGTGCGTGTAAACGCCTTCTGGATACCATACCTGAGCATTGGTCTTATGGCATAATATCAAGAATAGAAAAATAGACGCTAGGTGTTTCAGTTTCATTTAATCAGATATAAAAGTTTTAAGTTGATTCCTAAATTATACGCTTGTTCATTCGCTCCAAAATTGTTTTTAAATCTGCCAAATACTGCTGCATTCCCGTAGACAGAAGATTGTAACAAAAGGTTTTTACCCAACTGATAATTTAATCCTAAGTTTAAGCTTGGCAATATATTAATACGTCGCTCGAAACCTGCCAATGTTTTGTAATAGTACAATTGATTGTTTTGAGGATTAATCATTTTCGTGCCGGCCGATTTACTGGTGTAATCTAAAACCATCGAAGCGCCCAATAACAAACTTGTTTTGGTTTTAAACGAAACAATGCGCGAGAAACTCAATGGCACTTGAATCTTGTTAAGCTTAACTTGATTCTCTTCGTTGATAAAGGTATCACGAGCATTCAGTAAAAAATACCCAATTATTTTAGTTCTTCCAGGATTGTATACTGGCAATGAATCAAAAACACGGTAACTGTATTTGTAGTTTGACACAAATGTCTGATTGCAGGCCTGCACCCCGATTGAAAGCTGTGTTTTGGCTTTTAAAACCCCAAGTTCAATTCCTTTTGTCCATGAAATACTTGCTTTGTCGGCATTGCTTCTAATTGAATTATAAATATCATTATTGCCTTTAGACAAAACCCTTGTGCCATAATTAATTTGGTTAATCATTGCCACATACAAACCTAAAATTGGTTTGCCCGGTTTTTTCTCATCGTCAATAAAAATCTTCTTTTTTACTGTATCGGCAGCGACAATGTCTGAACTTAATTTAGGCATTTGTATAATTTCAGGCAATTCAGAATCCTTTACTTTTTCTGCTATTTCGATAGAAGGGTCATTGTTTAACTCAGGCTTATTTTCCATTTTCCCCAATACAAGACCCTTTGTTTTGAACCAATCAAATTGCTTAATTCGTATAGTTTCTAATGAATTGCCATTCTCTTTTTTGCTAATCTTCTTTTCAGACGGTTTTGCATCTTGATGTTTATTGCTCAAAGACTTATTGTTTGGAGATTTCTTTTCTTTAAACTTAGTGGTCTTAGCCTCAATATTTGACTTCGAATCTGCCTTTTGTACTTCAGGCACATCCGATTTTAATGTTTGCTCAACATCCTCATAACGATTTGATGTATTAGGCGGTTGAGCATCCCCTTCCAAGGGTTCTGAATCTTGATTTTGAGTGTTTTCATTTGTGTAAATTTTATTTTGAGCTACAGTGTTATCTGAAGTTTGTGTTTTAGAAATGGAGGTAAACAAGACCGATAATCCTATGAGTAAAGCCAATATTCCAGTTCCCAACAACCACCATAATTTCCTGTTTTTAGCCGCTAAATATTTTTTATAAGTTATCGGCCAATCTTCAGCATTGGGTTCAATTTCAAAACCATCAAACTTCTCTTGAAACGCATCCTTATTGCTTATAGCAGCGCGCTCAATATCCAATTTCGATTTGGTATTCAACCAATCCATCTCTGTAACTTCCAATTCAAAATCAGAGAAAGCACTCTTAGGCAATGGTGTTTCAGATTCTATATACTGCGATTTCTTGTCATCTATAGCCTCCATATCTTTATTGGATACGAGCAGACTCAAACTTTTCAGTTTGTTTCTAAACAATTCGTCGATATGGATCTTTTTCCGTGTCACTTAGCTAGCGGCTTGTAATTTTTTAATTTCCGTTTTCAAAAAGGCACGTGCGCGGTTGAGTTGCGATTTACTCGTACCTTCACTTATTCCTAATATAGTTGCAATGTCTTTGTGGGGTAAGCCGTCAATGGCATACATATTAAAAACAATCTTATAGCCATTGGGTAATTTATCTATAATTTCCAACAATTGCTTCTGAGACAATCCATCTGGTTCAACAAAATCATCATCTAAGAGCGCGTTGTCATAATTGAAAAAATAATCATCGCGCACAAATTGAACTTTATTGATTTTTTTCACCATATCAATTGCGGTGTTCATCATAATTCTGGTGATCCAAGTATTGAAGCTGCTGCGGCCTTCATACTTGTTTATATTGAGGAATACTTTCACAAAACCATCCTGCATTGCATCGCGGGCATCATCAATAGAAACGAGGTAGCGCCTGCATACACCCAACATTTTTGGCGCAAACAATTTAAAGAGCTTTTCTTGAGCCCAAGCCTTTTCAGCTTTACATTGTTCGATTATTTCATCTATTTCGTTCACCTTGTGTAATCAGCGTTTGGGTATTTGACTGCAAGATACTAAAAAGGTTGCAAATACATTTTTAAAATAATTTTGAAAACTCTTTTTGCATTTATGGAAATATCCCCTACCTTTGCAGTCCTTTAATTTTTTCAAGCAATGAAACGTACATTCCAGCCATCACAACGCAAAAGACGCAACAAACACGGCTTTAGAGAAAGAATGGCCACCGCAAACGGTCGCAAAATAATAGCAGCCAGAAGAAAACGCGGCCGTAAAAGGTTAACCGTTTCTGACGAAGGCAGACACAAGCGCTAGTCTTTGTAATGCACCCTCATGAGCAACATGAGTGAACATACCATTAAGTTAAGTCTTTCTAAACCAGAACGTTTACGAAACGTTAAACAGATAGACTTTTTATTTAAGAATTCCACCTCAATCAAAGGTTTTCCTTTGGTATTCAGTTACTTGCTTTTTGAAAAACCTCAACAAGCTCAAATACAAGCATTATTTGCTGCACCTAAACGCAATTTTAAAAAAGCCGTTGACCGCAACCGTATAAAACGGGTTATGCGCGATCGATTAAGGTTATTGAAACCTGAATTAACCGATGCGTTGAACGGAAAATTTATTCAATTTGCTTTAATTTACACCTCTCGGGAACTTCCCGATTATGTGGCAATTGACAAATCATTGAAAAAAATAATTTCAAAATTACATGATTCGACCAGGGCGTAGTTTGGGCATATTCTTGATTAAAATTTACCAATGGACTTTGTCGCCATTGCTTCCGCCCTCTTGTCGTTACACCCCAACTTGCAGCCAATATGGCATTGAAGCCATCAAAAAATATGGACTTTTTAAAGGAGGCTGGCTAACCATTAAACGTCTTTCCAGTTGCAGACCAGGCGGAGGGCATGGGCATGATCCGGTTCCATAGGAGCAAGAGCAAGGGTATAGGAGATAGTTTTTATTGAGTAAACTTGAACTTTACGTTTTTTTAGGAATTGAATAATTCAAACTAAATTTCAGGTGAATACTAATAGTTTATTCTATTATTAATAATCAAGTTATGACATTAATAGCTAAAACAACGAAGCAACACGAATTCAGACTAACCCCAGAGGGGTGACACATTACTCTTAGAAAGTCGAATACAATTAAAAGATCACAAAATGACAAGGCCCTTTAGCAATTGGGATTGGGCATTTCGTGTAAGACTCAGGGGTGAAAAACACCACCTGAGACGGCATTTCGTTAGTTAGTTTAAAACGGTCAACCTTGTTTATGCATCGACAATCGACAAACTATTAACCAATAACTCTTAAAAAAATAAATATCGGATAACTTGCATTTTTAAACTATCCGATATATTTTTGTAAAATGAAATGGCCGGTTGATTTGTCGCATATTGATCAAGATTTAAAAGCTCTTTATTCAAGATTAATTGATAAAAAAACGGTTTTAACAAGGAATCGACCTATTCCAGGTATCGCAATAAAAAAAATTGCTGAACAATTAGCTATTGAATGGACCTACAATTCCAACAGCATTGAGGGAAATACATTGACACTTAGAGAAACTCAGCTTGTTCTTCAAGAAGGAATCACCATTAAAGGTGTTTCATTAAGGGAACATTTTGAAGCAGTAAATCATGATAAAGCCATTGATTTTGTGGTTTCACTTTGTAAGCCCAGTTATGTATTGAGTGCTAAAGATATTTTAGCTGTGCATGGTTTAGTTTTGCGAAGCATAGAAGACCACGACGCTGGACGAATTAGAAATGCCGGTGTGCGAATCTCCGGTGCTAATTTTACACCACCAAATGCAATAAAAGTTCCTGATCTTCTAGACGAACTCGTTGACTATATCAATAAAAATCCTGATCACTTAAACAGCCTTGAACTTGCCAGTGTGTTTCATCACCGCTTTGTATGGATACACCCTTTTTTTGATGGCAATGGCAGGACCGTCAGACTTATTATGAATTTGTTATTGATGCGCGATGGATTTCCCCCTGCCATTATACTTAGCAATGACCGTAAAAAGTATTACGATGCTTTGAATAAAGCCAATAGTAGCGACTACAACAAATTGATACTTCTCGTTGCACAGGCTTTAGAGCGCTCATTAAATATATACATCAATACCCTTGACGACACCAATGATTTATACAAGCCAATTTCTCAGCTTATTGAAGAGGCAAATTTGCCTTATGGACAAGAATATCTAAGTCTGCTCGCACGAAAAGGAAAGCTTGATGCATATAAGGAAGGCCGAAACTGGTTGAGCACCCAAGATGCGATTAGGAAGTATTTTGAGAGATAGTTAAGGGTATAGGGGCTAGAGTTTAGCCTTCTTCGCTATAGCTGCGAAGGCCGAAGGGGTATAGTTTTTTTTATGAAATACTTCGAGATTTCGTTCCAATAAATATTATATAGAAAGTCCCATAAGCGCAACACAAATATAGAAGCAAGTGCAAGAACTTAGCGAAGCGCTTTCACGACCGAAGGGAGTATTATTGAGGAGGGCGGACGATGATGTTTCGTTATTTCTTTTATTAACAAATAACAAAGAAGCTAGAGCATGGCAATTCTTCATTATTTCGCTTGACAATTAAATAGAAAGCTCCATAGGAGCGAAATTATGATTGCCCCTAAAACCAGAGACTTCGCTTTGCTGCGTCACGGTATTGGGTTTACACTTCGGAGAAGCTAAATTATTATAGCTTAATAATAACAGCAAGGCACCAGCTCCGTAATTGCTGAATTATAAAATATTGATTGTATTACTTTATTGCATTTGTCCGAAAAAGATAAACATGTTTAAGTAGTATTCACGATAATTTAACTTTACGAGAAACTGCCCCAAGCTGCAACGGTAGCCCAGATGCGACAGCGATATATTGAACAATATTAGTATACATGGCGAGCGGTAGTAAGCCCATGTAATTGTTGCTAAGTAAGGATAAGCTTATAAGCAGCTGGCTAAAGTGAAAGCTTAGTTAAGGCAGACAAATACTAAACACTAGACACTCAAACGAAACGCAATGATTTAAATTATTGCAATAACGAAGCGTCACCAAATACTAAACCCTCGTATGTTTGAAAATTCATATTTTTGAAATAAGAATGGAGGAGAGATAAGAGCAGACTAAACCCTAATAAACCTATAAGGTATTAACAGAGATAGGTTTTGCCTTATCTTTCTTTTTTCTCTATGAGTCAGAACAGAATGTAAGGCTGAGAAAATCAAGCCAGTATAACGCAAACGAGGAAAGACGTTGAGAGAAGTTCCATTTGAATTTAAATATATAATATTATGGAAAATGTAATTAAACAATCAGTGGGCATCGATTGCTCAAAAGATGAACTAGTTTGTTGTCTATCAATGTTACAACAAGATCTAACGATTAAGAACGTTAGCCAGCAAACATTCAAGAATGATCAAAAAGGATTTAAAAGTCTTTTAAAATGGAGTGAACAGACCTTTTTGCAGAACTTAGAACACTTGTTTGTTGTAGAAGCAACTGGTGTTTACCATGAGAAACTCGCTTATTTTATTGCGGAAAATGGTCTGCAGATTAGCGTGGTTCTGCCCTCTAAAATCTCACATTACAGAAAGTCTATGAACTTGAAAACAGACAATGACAAGACTGCTGCAATAGGGATAGCAGAATTTGGTTTGGTGAAGAAATTAGAGGCATGGAAAAAGCCAGAGCCAATTCTAAGAACCTTCCGCCAATTAATAAGAGAACGAGTACAGTTACAATCTATGCTTATTGAAGTAAAGTCAATGCAGCACGCTCACAAAACAGGCGTAATCTACAGTGAGAAAACCACAAAACGATTTAAAAAACAATGTGAATTCTACAAATCACAAGTCAAGGAAGTAGAGAGCGAAATACAAGAATTATTAAATTTAAATCCAGAGATCAAAGCAAAAGCAAAAACAATCTGTACCATCAATGGAGTCGGGCAATTAACAGTTCTGGCAATAGTTGGCGAAACAGATGGCTTTAATCTAATTAGAAACAAAAGGCAATTGATAAGTTATGCAGGACTGGATGTGGTAGACAAGTCATCAGGTACATCCGTAAGAGGCAAATCCAGAATAAGTAAACGAGGGAACAAATGGATTAGAAGGGCATTATACTTCCCTGCGCTCACAGCAGTAAAACATAGCCCAGGATTTAAATCAGATTATGCAAGAATAGTAAAGAATACAGCAATTAAAATGAAAGGAGTTGTAGCAATAGAAAGAAAGCTACTGATACTAATTTACACACTCTGGAAAAGCGAAGAAGTATATGACCCGGATAGGTATAAAAAAAATCGGGTCAGCCATAAAGTCCGACCCTACCGAGCTGGATCAAGTCCGCTCTATTGAATTACAAAGATAAAAAAATCGCTTTTTTTTTAAAATCCTATTTGGAAATCAACACAGA